>NZ_JBSQAT010000015.1:0-60726 GCF_059412445.1 Thermincola sp. GK-1 | reverse complement strand
TTTTACTTCCGTACAACAGACGTGACCGGAGTAGTAAAGTTACCTGAGGGCGTAGAGATGGTAATGCCTGGGGACAACGTAAAGATGGACATTGAATTGATTACCCCGATTGCTATCGAAGAAGGACTCCGCTTCGCTATCCGTGAGGGTGGCCGTACAGTAGGAGCCGGTGTTGTATCAGCTATCAAAGAGTAATTATCCGGTTTATAATAAACAAGGAGCTTGAGTATCACAGCCATGAGGCTGTGGTACTTAACTCTCCTCTTGATATTTAGGAAATTATGCTTTGAGGTAAATTGTGGATAACCTCAAGGCATGATTTCCGGATATCAACAAAAGTTTCCTTGAAGTTTCAATAGAAACTTTTGTTCTTTTTATGTATAGGGTACAAAAAAAGACGCTCTAATTAGGCGGACTTGCTGAAAGCGATGAAGTGAAAGGTTGCTAAGATTTGCTTAGGGAATTTTCACGGAGAAGTCCGGAAAAATATCGGGCGAAGGAGGTTAAAAAATGAGTAAACAAAAAATTAGAATCAGACTTAAGGCCTATGATCATAAAATTCTTGACCAATCTGCAGAGAAAATAGTGGATACTGCTAAAAGAACCGGTGCGGGTGTTGCCGGACCTGTACCCCTACCCACAGAAAAAAGCATATACACAATTTTAAGATCTCCTCATGTTAACAAAGATTCACGGGAACAGTTTGAAATGAGGATTCATAAAAGGTTAATCGACATACTGGAACCTACACCTAAAACCGTCGATGCACTTATGCGTCTGGACTTACCGGCTGGTGTTGACATAGAGATAAAGCTGTAATGGGCAGTGGCCGGTTAGTGGCTAGTACGGCCGCTGGCGGCAAGTAATAATGTGTCGTAAGTCAATTCAGGTGGAATCAGTTCTGAGTTGACCGCTGGACGAAATTAGGAGGTGGCAATAAATGTCTAAAGGAATATTGGGTAAGAAGATTGGCATGACCCAAATTTTCAATGAACAGGGCGAAGTATTACCGGTAACAGTGGTTGAAGCCGGTCCCTGCGTCGTTGTACAGAAAAAGACCGTGGAGACTGACGGTTATAATTCTATTCAATTGGGCTTTGGTGAAAAACGCGAAAGTTTATTGACGAAACCGTTGAAAGGGCACTTTGCCAAGGCTGGGGTAAAACCCATGAAGTATTTAAAAGAATTCAAAGTGGTAAACATAGATGATTACCAATTGGGTCAGGAAATCAAAGTCGATATTTTTGAAGCCGGAGAACGTGTTGACGTAGAGGGTACCTCAAAGGGTAAAGGATTTGCCGGTACCATAAAAAGATACAACTTCCAGCGGGGACCCATGGCCCATGGTTCCAAAAGCCACCGCAGGGTAGGTAGCGCCGGAGCAAAAGGCCCGGCCAGGGTATTTAAAGGAACCAAGAGGCCCGGTCATTTGGGGGCAGAAAAGGTTACAATACAGAACCTGGAAATAGTCAAAGTTGACCCTGAGCGCAACTTGCTTTTAATAAAAGGAGCAATTCCGGGGCCCAAAGGCTCTCTGGTAGCGGTAAAAAGCAGCGTAAAAGCTAAATAGGTAATGGCAGGAAAGGAGGATTAGATATGCCTAAAGTAGCTTTATATAATATCAAAGGAGAACAGGTTGGCGAGATTGAGTTAAAAGACGAAGTATTTGGCATCGAACCAAACGAAGGATTGGTCCATGATGTGGTAGTAATGCAGTTGGCTAACCGTCGCGTTGGAACGGCATCCACCAAGACCCGGGCCGAAGTTAGCGGAGGCGGGCGCAAGCCCTGGCGGCAAAAAGGCACCGGCCGTGCGCGCCACGGAAGTATTCGTTCTCCTATTTGGAGAGGCGGCGGTATTACATTCGGACCCAAACCGAGGTCGTTTAATTATACAATGCCTAAAAAAGCCAGAAGGCTGGCTTTGAAATCCGTCCTGTCTTCTAAAGTGTCCGATGGCAACATTATTGTTTTGGATACCTTGGAAATGGCCCAGCCAAAGACTAAGGAAATGGCTGAAATCCTGAACAGGCTGAAGGCGAAAAAAGCAGTTGTTGTTACTGCCGATGTTGATCAAAACGTAATCAAATCGGCACGTAATATCCCTGGAGTTACACCATTGACGGCCGGTGGACTGAATGTATATGACCTCGTGAACCATGAAAAACTGGTGATTACCAAAGATGCGGTAGCCAAGGTTGAGGAGGTGCTGGCATAATGCGTAACCCCAGAGATATTATTAAAAGGCCGGTGATATCCGAACGAAGCATGGGCCTTTTGGAGGAGAACAAATATACTTTTTACGTGGACCCAAAAGCAAATAAGTTGGAAATTAAACACGCAATTCAAGAATTATTCAATGTCACTGTAGTAAATGTAAACACCATGAACGTAAAAGGGAAGACCAAGAGAGTCGGAAGATTTGTCGGGAAAACCCCGAATCGTAAAAAAGCAATTGTCACCCTGAAAGAAGGCGACAAGATCGAAGTATTTGAAGGAGTATAACAATGATTCCTAGGTAAAGGAGGGAACAAATGTGGCAGTTAAGAAGTTTAAACCAACATCACCCGGTAGACGTTTTATGACTGTGGCCGATTTTTCTGATATTACTACCGACCAGCCCGAAAAATCACTATTAGAGCCTTTGAAGAGCAAGGCCGGGCGTAATAACCAGGGCAGGATATCGGTGCGGCACCGTGGTGGTGGACATAAGAGGATGTACAGGATTATTGACTTTAAGCGGGACAAAGACGGAATTCCTGCAAAAGTTGCCACTATAGAATACGATCCGAACCGCACTTCCAGGATAGCCCTGTTGAATTACGCAGATGGTGAAAAAAGGTATATTATCGCTCCTCTCGGGTTGAAGGTGGGCGATGAAATTATTTCCGGACCTGATGCCGATATTAAGACCGGAAATGCCCTGCCCCTGAAAAACATTCCGGTTGGTACCGTTATTCATAATGTGGAGTTAAAACCCGGAAAAGGCGCTCAGTTAGTCCGCTCAGCAGGGGCGGCAGCCCAACTAATGGCTAAAGAGGGGGATTATGCACATGTCCGTATGCCGTCCGGAGAAGTTCGCCTGATCCATGTAGATTGCAAAGCAACCATCGGGCAGGTTGGCAACCTTGAACATGAAAACATTACTATTGGAAAAGCCGGACGGGCTCGTTGGTTAGGCAGAAGGCCTACCGTGCGCGGTGTTGTTATGAACCCTGTCGACCACCCGCACGGCGGTGGTGAAGGCCGTTCTCCGGTTGGGCGTAACCCGGTAACTCCCTGGGGTAAACCTGCGCTTGGAGCGCGTACACGGAAGAAGAAGCCTTCAGATAAAATGATTATTAAGAGACGGACTAAGTAACAGTCCTGGCTAAAACATCGGGAAGGGGGTACATTAATGGCAAGGTCATTAAAAAAAGGACCTTATGTAGAGCCCAAGTTATTAAAAAAGATTGAAGAAATGAATGCAAAGAACGAAAAGAAAGTCATTAAGACATGGTCCCGCCGTTCTACCATTTTCCCACAAATGGTAGGTCATACCATTGCTGTGCATGACGGCCGGAAGCATGTGCCGATATATATCACCGAAGAAATGGTCGGCCATAAACTCGGCGAGTTTGCACCGACGAGATTTTTTAAGGGCCACGGTGCTCACACCGAGCGTTCTACGGCTCTGAAATAGCCGAAGGGAGGTATTCAAATGGAAGCAAAAGCTGTTGCTAGATATATACGAATTTCCCCCAGAAAGGCGCGTCAGGTAGTGGACCTTATCAGAGGGAAATCGGTCAAAGAAGCACTTGCTATACTTAAGTTTACCCCGCAGAAGGCAGCGGAAGCTATTGAAAAAGTTGTCAAATCCGCGGCAGCTAATGCGGAGAATAATTTTGAAATGGATAAAGACAGTTTATATATTTCTCAGATTTTTGTAGACCAAGGTCCGACCTTAAAGCGTTATAAACCCAGGGCCATGGGTAGAGCGGATTTAATGCGTAGAAGAACAAGTCATATTACCGTAGTAGTTAAAGAGAAAAAGGAGGGATAATGCGTGGGGCAGAAGGTACACCCTAAAGGCCTGAGAATCGGAATTATTAAAGACTGGGATGCTAAATGGTATGCTGAAAAGGACTATGCCGATTTTTTGCTCGAAGACATAAAAGTGCGTGAATACGTCAAAAAGAAATTATACGCTGCCGGAATATCTCGGATTGAGATCGAGAGGGCTGCTAATAGACTAAAACTGACTATCCACACTGCTAAGCCAGGTATTGTAATTGGGCGGGGCGGATCTGAAGTTGAAGCCCTGAGAAAGAACCTGGAGAAGATGACCGGGAAGCAAGTGAGTATAAATATTGTTGAAGTTAAGGTTCCTGAGCTTGATGCCCAACTGGTTGCTGAAAACATAGCGGCACAATTGGAAAGACGGGTTTCTTTCCGTAGGGCTATGAAACAGGCTGTTTCTCGTACTATGCGGATGGGCGCTCAGGGCATTAAAATTGCCTGTTCCGGTCGTTTAGCCGGTGCAGAAATGGCCCGGACGGAATGGTACAGTGAAGGCAAAGTTCCTTTGCATACTTTAAGGGCAGATATTGACTACGGATTTGCAGAGGCAGATACTACTTATGGAAAGATAGGTGTAAAAGCTTGGATTTACCGTGGGGAGGTCCTTCCCGAGGTAAAGACTAGTGTTGCAAGCGAAGGAGGAGAATAGAATGCTGGTACCTAAAAGAGTTAAACACCGTAAGCAGCAGAAGGGCCGCATGAAGGGAAAAGCAAAAGGCGGAACCCAAATCGCCTTTGGCGAGTATGGACTTCAAGCTCTGGAACCTGCTTGGATCACAAATAGACAAATCGAAGCTGCGCGGATTGCTATGACCAGGTACATTAAACGGGGCGGTAAAGTATGGATCAAGATCTTCCCCGATAAGCCCATAACAGCCAAACCGGCTGAGACCCGGATGGGTAGCGGTAAAGGTTCGCCTGAATACTGGGTAGCAGTAGTAAAACCTGGACGGGTTATGTTCGAACTGGCCGGGGTCAGTGAGGAAGTTGCCCGCGAAGCAATGCGCTTGGCTGCCCATAAGTTACCGATTAAAACAAAGTTTATAACTAGACAAGAGATGGGTGGTGACGCTAATGAAAGCTAAGGAAATCAGGGAGTTATCCACCGAGGAACTGGTGCGCAAAGTGGATGACTTAAAAGATGAACTTTTTAAATTACGCTTTCAATTAGCTACTGGGCAATTAGAAAACCCGATGAGAATAAGAGAAGTACGCCGTTCAATTGCGCGGGTGAAAACCATAATTCGGGAGAGAGAACTTCAGGCCCAGCAAGGGTAATCGGTGAAAAGCCAAGAAAGGGGGCAAAAGCACAGGTATGGAAAGAGGCGCCAGAAAAGTACAAATCGGCAAAGTGGTAAGTGATAAAATGGATAAAACTGTTGTTGTGGCTGTTGAGACATTGGTCAGACACCCTTTGTACGGTAAAATTATGAGAAGAACCAAAAAATATAAGGCTCATGATGAGGAAAATGCCTGTAGGATTGGTGACAGAGTTAAACTGATGGAAACAAGACCGCTCAGCAAGGAAAAGCGTTGGCGGGTAGTTGAAATTTTAGAACGTGAAGAACAGATATAGCATTCCCGCATCTGAAAGGAGGGCACTAGCATGATTCAGGCAGAAACCAGGCTAAAAGTAGCTGACAACACTGGAGCCAGAGAACTGCTTTGTATCAGGGTAATGGGTGGTTCGTATCGCCGCTATGCCAGTGTAGGCGACATTATTATTGCTTCTGTTAAGGATGCAACACCAGGCGGCGTTGTTAAGAAAGGCGATGTTGTCAAAGCCGTTGTTGTTCGGACAAACAAAGAAATAAAACGGCCTGACGGTTCTTATATCAAATTCGATGAGAATGCAGCCGTTATAATTAACGATGCCAAGAACCCCAGAGGGACTCGTATTTTTGGACCCGTAGCGAGAGAATTGCGGGAAAAGGATTTCATGAAAATTGTATCTTTGGCGCCAGAAGTACTGTAGTGGTACCGGAAGAAGAGCTGATGTCAATAAAGTCAGGAGGTGGGTACTTTGGCTAAGAACAAGATCCATGTGAGAAAGGGAGATACAGTCGTTATCATATCAGGGGATGAAGCTGGACAAAAGGGCAAAGTGTTAGAGGTCCTTCCCAAGGAAAACCGTGTTGTTGTGGAGGGGCGTAATATAGTAAAACGCCACACCAGACCTACACAAAAATTGCCTCAAGGTGGGATTATTGAAAAAGAAGCCCCGATTGCCAGTTCCAATGTAATGATATACTGTCCAAAATGCGACGGGCCCAGGAGAATAGGCAAGCAAATTCTTGAGAATGGGAAAAAGATCAGGGTCTGCAGAAAATGTGGAGAAACGCTGGATAAGTAGTTGCGGAAGGGGGGTAACGTTTTATGGCCAGACTTAAGGAATTGTACTATAAGGAAGTAGTTCCAAAACTTAAGGAAAAGTTTCAATATAAAAACATTATGCAGGTCCCCAGGTTAGAGAAGGTCGTAATTAACATGGGCGTTGGCGATGCTATTCAAAATGCAAAGGCTATCGATGCCGCCGTCAATGACCTGTCTCTGATTACCGGACAAAAACCTGTTGTAACCAGAGCCAAAAAGTCCATCGCCGGCTTCAAACTGCGCGAAGGTATGCCTATTGGCTGTAAAGTTACACTGCGTGGAGATCGGATGTATGAATTTGTCGATAAACTTTTGAACATTTCTTTGCCGCGGGTAAGGGATTTCAGAGGGGTATCCTCTAAATCTTTTGACGGAAGAGGCAACTATACCCTGGGCATCAAGGAACAGCTGGTATTCCCCGAAATTGATTACGACAAGATTGATAAGGTCAGGGGCATGGATATTACCTTCGTCACCAGCGCTAAAACCGACGAAGAAGCTCGTGAGCTCTTAAAGCTTTTAGGCATGCCCTACAGGGAATCTTAAGAACAAAAGGGGGGAACGACGTGGCAAAAAAATCGATGATTGCCAAGGCAAAAAGAACACCCAAGTTTTCAGTCCGGGCTTACAATAGATGTAAAATTTGTGGCCGGCCGCATGCATATATGAGAAAGTTCGGGATGTGCCGGATTTGTTTTAGGGAAAGAGCATACAGAGGAGAAATTCCCGGCGTGAAAAAAGCAAGTTGGTAAGATAGGAAGGGGGTAGTTAATAGTGGTAATGACAGATCCTATCGCAGATTTCCTTACCAGGATTCGGAATGCCGTTATGGTAAACCATGATAAGGTAGAAATTCCTGCTTCCAAGGTGAAAAAAGCAATCACTGAAATTTTTAAGGAAGAAGGGTTTATTAAAGACTGCGAATTTATTGATGACGGTAAGCAAGGCATCATTAGGATATATCTGAAGTATGGCGATAACCGCGAAAAGGTTATTACAGGCCTGAAAAGAATTAGCAAGCCCGGTCTGAGGGTTTACGCAAAGAAAGATGAAATACCCCGCGTATTAGGTGGTTTGGGCGTAGCCATTATTTCCACCTCGCAAGGCATCATGACTGATAAACAGGCCAGAAAGCTGGGGTTAGGCGGAGAAGTTCTCTGCTATATTTGGTAGGAAAAAGGGACGCAGATTTTGAACGGATATTGATAGGAGGTGTAGACATGTCCAGGATTGGTAAGCAGCCTGTAATTATACCTCAGGGAGTGGAAGTAAAAGTAGACGGTAATGTAGTGACCGTAAAAGGGCCTAAAGGCCAGTTGGTAAAAGAATTCCACAAAGATATGTTAATTACCGTCGAAGACAATAAAATAGTTGTGCAAAGGCCTTCTGATGAAAAAGTGCACAGATCGTTGCACGGTTTAACCAGGACACTGGTAAGCAATATGGTAGACGGAGTGACCAAGGGGTTTCAAAAAGAACTGGAATTATCAGGTGTTGGTTACCGGGCGGCAAAGCAGGGAAATAAGCTGGTTCTTACCGTTGGTTATTCTCATCCCGTAGAAATGGAGCCGCAGAATGGCATTGAAATAGAAGTACCGGCAGCTAATAGGATTGTTGTCAAGGGCATTGACAAGGAAACTGTAGGCGCTTTTGCTGCGAAAATTCGTTCTGTAAGAGAACCTGAACCTTATAAGGGTAAAGGAATTAAATATGTTGATGAGAGAATTCGCCGTAAGGTTGGTAAGACCGGCGGTAAAAAGAAATAATTAGGCTCCTGCCGTATTGAATATAGCAGATTAGCGGACGAAAGGAGTGAGCAATTTGTTCAAACAAGTTGACCGTAAAGCTATCAAGGCAAAACGTCATCTGCGAGTACGCAAGAAAGTTTTTGGCACCCCGGAACGCCCCAGGCTGAGCGTATTTCGGAGTCTCAATCATATATATGCTCAGATCATTGATGATACAAAAGGGTACACCATTGTGGCCGCTTCAACCCTTGAACCTGAACTAGGTAAAAGCTTGAGCTCAAAAAGCAATGTGGAGGCGGCTCAGGCGGTTGGTAAAGCAATTGCCGAAAAGGCCCTGGCCAAGGGAGTAAAGCGGGTTGTATTTGACCGGGGCGGACATATCTATCACGGAAGAATCAAGGCCCTTGCCGATGCGGCAAGAGAAGCAGGGCTGGATTTTTAATCCCAGGAAGAAGGAGGGGAAATAATGTCATTAATTGATGCCAGTAAATTGGAACTGACCGAAAAAGTTGTCAATATAAACAGGGTAGCGAAGGTTGTAAAAGGTGGACGCCGTTTTAGCTTTAGTGCATTGGTAGTTGTAGGCGACGGAAATGGATACGTAGGTGCCGGTCTGGGAAAAGCCAGCGAGGTGCCTGAAGCTATTCGGAAAGGCATAGAAGATGCAAAAAAGCACCTGATTCATGTTCCTATTGTTGGAACTACAATTCCCCATGAAGTTATTGGTCATTTTGGCGCCGGTAAAGTTTTACTAAAGCCTGCCGCTCCCGGTACCGGAGTTATTGCAGGTGGTCCGGTAAGGGCAATCCTGGAACTGGCCGGAGTCCGGGACATTCTTACAAAGTCGCTGGGTTCCAATAACGCCAATAACATGATTCATGCAACCATGGATGCTCTGAAGAACTTAAAAAGAGCAGAGGAAGTTGCCAGGCTTAGGGGAAAAACTGTTGAAGAGCTCTTAGGTTAGGAGGGGAACTAAATGTCTCAGAAGTTGAAAATAACTTTGGTGAAGAGTGTTATCGGCACTCCGGAAGACCAAAGAGCAACAGTTCGTTCATTGGGACTCAAAAAGGTTAACGCTTCTGTTAGCCATGACGATACTCCACAGATCAGGGGAATGATAAAGAAGGTTTCTCACCTGGTAAAAGTAGAAGAAGTATAATCTGAACAGGCAAGGAGGTGTCGTTTCGTGGAATTACACAACCTGAAACCGAATGCCGGGGCCAGGAAGAGCCCAACCAGGAAAGGAAGAGGTATTGGTTCCGGATTAGGCAAAACAGCAGGACGGGGACACAAAGGACAAAATGCCCGTTCGGGCGGCGGCGTAAGACCCGGATTCGAAGGTGGCCAAATGCCTTTGCAGCGGGCTGTTCCCAAGCGCGGGTTTACCAATGTTTTTGCCAAGAAATTTGTAACTACAAACTTGGATAAATTGAATAAGTTCGCAGATGGCACAGTGGTAACACCGGAATTGATGAAACAGGAAGGTATTATCAGTTCAATCAAGGACGGGGTCAAAGTATTAGGTAACGGAAACCTGGAGAAAAAATTGACTGTCCAGGCCCATGCTTTCAGTAAATCCGCTGCGGAAAAAATTGCTGCGGCCGGCGGTAAAGCTGAGGTGATTTAATTTGTTTGAAGCTCTAAAGAGTTCCCTTAAGCTGGGAGACCTGAGGAAAAAAATCCTCTTTACCTTGGCTATGTTTGTGGTTTTTCGAATCGGGGCCCATATACCGGTACCCGGCATAAACCACACAGCCATTGAGCAGCTCATCAAGGGCGGAGGTTCGCTCCTCGGATTTTTTGATGTTATTTCGGGGGGCGCCTTTAAAAGATTTTCCATTTTTGCCATGAGTATTACCCCTTATATTAACGCATCGATTATTATGCAGTTATTAACGGTTGTCATCCCCAAGCTGGAACAGCTCTCCAAGGAAGGGGAGGAAGGCCGGAAAAAGATTACCCAATATATTCGGTACGGAACGGTAGTTTTAGGTTTTGTTCAATCCCTGGGAATGGCGTTTACTTTAAGGGCAGCCGGAGCCTTGGAGAATCCGAGCTTTGGTTCTTACATGATTATTGCCATCACCTTGACCGCCGGGACTGCCTTTCTCATGTGGCTGGGCGAACAGATTACTGAAAAAGGCATTGGCAACGGTATATCATTAATAATTTTTGCCGGTATTGTGGCCGGAATTCCGGGCGGGCTCTACAATATTTATGAGGCTGTTCGGGTTGGAACGGTCAATCCGTTGAGTGTTGTACTGCTGGTAATCGTAGCTGCTCTGGTTATAGCAGCAGTAGTGGCCGTAAACGAAGGTCAAAGGCGGATACCTGTTCAGTATGCGAAAAGGGTTGTCGGTCGTAGGGTCTACGGTGGCCAGAGCACCCATATTCCCCTGAAGGTTAACCAGGCCGGGGTTATACCGATAATTTTCGCATCATCAATATTAATGTTTCCTACTACCATTGCAAATTTTTTCCCTAATAATGCTTTTTCTAAGTGGATAAATTCGGTGTTTGCATGGGGTAGTGTATCGCACAGTATAATGTACGCTTTATTGATAATTTTCTTCACATATTTCTATACTGCCATCACTTTCAATCCGATGGATGTTGCAGATAACATGAAAAAATACGGAGGGTTTATACCCGGACTCAGACCGGGACGCCCAACTGCCGAGTATTTAGATAAAATACTGACAAGGATTACGTTGTCTGGAGCCGTCTTCCTTGCATTGATCGCTATTCTGCCGGCCATTATCCTAGGCGCTACCAAAATACCGAATATTTACTTTGGCGGCACCAGTTTGCTGATCGTCGTTGGGGTGGCTTTGGAGACCATGAAACAGATTGAATCCCATCTATTGATGCGTCATTATCAGGGCTTTATGAAATAATTACAGGAGAGGGTTTTCAGTGATTTATTGCAAATCCGAACGGGAAATTGCCTATATGCGTGATGCGGGCAGAATAGTTGCTCAAACGCATCAGGAAGTTCAAAAAGCCCTCAAACCAGGCATTACAACCGGTGAACTGGACAGCATTGCCGAAGACTTCATCAGAAGTAAAGGGGCTAGGCCGGCATTTAAAGGATATATGGGATTTCCGGCATCTATTTGTGCCTCTGTAAATGAGCAGGTAGTACATGGTATTCCCGGTTTAAAAAAGCTGGAAAACGGTGATATTATTAGTATTGACATTGGTGCGGAAATAAATGGATATTATGGGGACAGTGCAGTTACTTTACCCGTTGGAGATTGTTCAAAAGAAGCATTGGACCTGATCAGGGTAACAGAAAATTCCCTATATGAGGGAATCAGTAAAGCCCGGAAAGGTAACCGGTTGTCCGATATATCTCATGCGATTCAAAGCTGTGTGGAAAGCCATGGTTATTCTGTTGTACGCGATTATGTAGGTCATGGCATAGGGAAGAACATGCACGAAGAGCCGCAAATTCCCAATTTCGGCAAGCCCGGAAGAGGTCCAAGGCTGATGCCAGGGATGACTTTGGCCATTGAACCGATGGTTAATCTGGGCACATTTGAAGTTATGACTCTGGAAGATAATTGGACAGTTGTTACCAAGGATAGAAAGTTATCTGCTCATTTTGAACACTCTGTTGCCATTACCGAAGATGAACCAGTGATCTTGACTTCAATATAATCCCGTTTTATTTCCCTGATGCAAACATACGGGAGGTGCTCATATTGTCTCTTAATGAGCCGGGGATAGGGCAACTTGTGAAATCTAAGGCAGGCCGTGATAAAAAGAGATTCTTCATCATTTATGACGTCCTGAATGAGGCCTTTGTTCGGGTGGTGGACGGAGACTGTAGAAAAGTGGAAAATCCCAAGAAAAAAAACCTTAAGCATCTGCAATTATATCCCGTAATTGCTGATGGGATAAAAGCCAAACTTGCCCAAGGGAAAAAGGTTGACGATGCTGAGGTAAGAAGGGCTATTGAAGACTTGGTAACCGGTCTCGAGTAAGAGAGGTCGAACTAAGGAGGTTGGTTGACCTAATGTCAAAGCAGGATGTAATTGAAGTCGAAGGGACAGTTATAGAACCACTGCCGAACGCAATGTTCAGAGTGGAACTGGAGAATGGACACAGAGTTTTAGCGCACGTTTCCGGAAAAATTCGTATGAATTTTATAAGAATTTTACCGGGTGATAAGGTGACCGTTGAATTATCTCCCTATGACTTGACGCGTGGGCGAATCGTATACCGGTACAAGTAAGCAGCTTAGGCCGGAAGGAGGACATTGAAATGAAAGTCAGACCGAGTGTGAAACCCATTTGTGAAAAGTGCAAGATAATAAAACGTAAAGGCAAAGTAATGGTAATTTGCGAGAATCCAAAGCATAAGCAGAAGCAGGGATAAGTTGTCACGGAAAACTATACTTACATTGGAATGACGGAGGTGTAATTTAATGGCCAGGATAGCAGGTGTTGATTTGCCCCGGGACAAAAGGGTAGAGATTGCTTTAACCTATATTTTTGGTATAGGCCGCCCGACTGCCAATCAAATTTTAAGTCAAACAGGGGTAAATCCTGATACCAGAGTTCGGGACCTAACTGAAGAAGAAGTTGCTAAGTTACGTGAAGTAATTGATAAAAACTACAAAGTTGAGGGTGACCTTAGAAGAGAGATTTCTTTAAACATTAAGCGGCTGATGGAAATTGGCTGCTACCGGGGATTGCGCCACCGTAGGGGACTGCCTGTACGGGGCCAAAGAACTAAGACCAACGCCCGGACACGGAAAGGACCGGCTAAGACCGTTGGCGTAAGGCGTAAGAAATAAGTAAAGGGGGAAAGAGTGGATGGCACGAAGAGTCAGGGGCAAACGTAAAGAGCGGAAAAATGTGGAACAAGGTATTGCCCATATCAAATCAACCTTTAATAATACAATTGTTACCATTAGTGACCGGGCAGGAAATGCTATTTCCTGGGCCAGTGCAGGGGTCATGGGCTTTAAGGGTTCCAGGAAAAGCACTCCTTTTGCTGCTCAGATGGCAGCTGAAAAGGCAGCAAAAGAAGCAATGGATCATGGTATGAAAGAAGTAGAAGTCTATGTAAAAGGGCCTGGGGCCGGCCGTGAGGCAGCTATCAGGGCTATTCAGGCGGCAGGAATTGAAGTCAATGTTATTAAAGATGTTACACCAATACCACACAACGGTTGTAGGCCGCCCAAGAGAAGAAGGGTTTAGGAGGTGTTTAAATAATGGCAAGATATACGGGGCCTGTTTGCAGATTGTGTCGTAGAGAAGGCGCTAAATTGTACCTGAAAGGTGACAGATGCTACAGTGACAAGTGTGCCATAGACCGTAGAGGGTATGCCCCCGGTATGCACGGCCAGGGACGGAAGAAGATTTCTGAATACGGAATTCAGTTAAGGGAAAAACAAAAGGCCAGAAGAATTTACGGTGTTCTGGAAAAACAGTTCCGGAACTACTTTGCTAAAGCTGACCGCCAGCCCGGGGTTACCGGTGAGAATTTGCTCCGATTACTGGAAAGAAGGTTGGACAATGTTGTTTACCGGTTAGGCTTTGCTTCATCCAGGACGGAAGCCAGGCAGTTGGTTCGCCATGGTCATTTCACCGTAAACGACAAAAAGGTGAACATCCCATCCTACTCTTTGAAGGTTGGCGATGTTATAAAAATCAAGGAAAAGAGTCTGGAACTGCCGAGAATTAAGGAGCTTTTGGAGCAGGCTGCTCATAAGACTCCCCCCGCTTGGTTGGAATTGGACGTAGATCAGCATCTAGGAAAGGTGGTTGCTATTCCTTCCAGAGAAGAGATTGACGTGCCTATTGAGGAGCACCTCATTGTTGAGCTGTACTCTAGATAAAAGGCCGGGATTAATCGAGTTCTCTAGAAGGAGGGTTATCTTATGTTGGAAATTGAAAAGCCCAAAATTGAGTGTGTGGAACTCAGTGAAGACAATACTTATGGCAAGTTCGTAGTAGAACCCCTGGAGAGAGGATACGGAATTACTCTGGGTAATTCTCTGAGAAGGATTCTGTTATCATCTCTCCCGGGTGCTGCGGTTACATCGGTCAAAATTGATGGAGTACTGCACGAATTTTCTACTGTTCCCGGTGTTTATGAAGATGTTACAGACATTATTCTTAACCTGAAAGAATTGTGCCTTAAGATGTATACCGACGAGGAAAAAGTCCTCCGCATTGAGTCAAAAGGACCGGGTGAGGTTAAGGCAGGAAATATAATAACTGATGCTGATGTGGAGATCCTGAATCCGGAGTTACATATCGCTACTTTATCCGATGATGCTCGTTTAGTTATGGAGATTAACGTTGCAAAGGGTAGAGGATATGTACCTGCGGAAAGGAATAAAAAAGACGATCATGTAATCGGTATTATCCCGGTTGATTCGGCTTTTTCGCCTGTTCGGCGGGTAAATTACTACATTGAAGATACCCGGGTAGGCCAGATTACTGATTATGACAAGCTGACCCTGGAAGTGTGGACTAACGGCAGCATCCGTCCTGACGAGGCTACCAGCTTGTCAGCCAAGATATTAAGCGAGCACCTGCGCCTGTTTATAGGCTTGACAGAAAATATCAAAGATGTTGAAATAATGGTGGAAAAAGAAGAGGAAGAAAAGGATAAAATTTTGGAGATGACAATTGAGGAATTGGACTTGTCAGTTCGTTCATACAATTGTCTTAAGCGGGCCGGGATTAATACCGTGGAAGAGCTTACTCAGCGGACCGAAGAGGATATGATAAAGGTCAGGAATCTCGGGAAAAAATCCCTTGAAGAGGTTATTAATAAATTGGCCGAACTTGGTTTGTCGCTCAAAAAATCTGAAGACTAAAGGGAGGGATTGTCGTGGGGTTATCCAAATTAAGACGTCCTACTGCTCATAGGAATGCTATGCTAAAAAACCTGGTAACTTCTCTGTTGCGAGAGGAAAGAATCCAGACCACAGCTCCCAGAGCAAAGTCTGTCAACCGTTTAGCTGAAAAAGCTATTACCCTTGCTAAGCGCGGCGACTTACATGCAAGGCGCCAGGCGCTGGCAATGATTCAGGATGAAGAAGTGGTAACCAAACTGTTTGATGTTTTGGCAACCCGGTATGAAGACAGGCAGGGAGGTTACACCAAGATTATCAAGGTTGGAAATCGCCGTGGCGATGCGGCAGAAATGGTTATCCTGGAATTAGTTTAATCCCAATACAGGAATTAAAAAGGGCACGAGGTCAGGATGTTTACAAAATAGTCAAGTAAACGGTACTCCTGGCTTCTCTTTCTTTATAACCTGATTTGGGATTGCGGTTCGATAACAAGAAATGTGTGTTATTTAAGCGGAGGGATTTTATGGTCACTCTCGTCGAGATGGCCGGTGTGGAATTTGCCTATCCAGATGATAACCGTAAAGCTGCGCTGCCTGTGCTCAGAGGGGTTAACCTGCGGGTTCGGCGGGGCGAATTTCTGGCTGTCATTGGACCGAATGGTTCGGGTAAATCAACCCTGGTCAAACATTTTAACGGGATCCTTTTACCTTCGAAAGGGCGGGTCACAGTAGACGGCCTGGATACGGCTAACCAGGATAATCTATTGGAAATCAGACGGAAAGTGGGGCTGTTGTTTCAAAACCCGGAAAACCAGTTGGTCTCCTCTATTGTGGAGGAAGATGTGGCTTTCGGCCCTGAGAACCTAGCCCTGCCACCGGAAGAAATACAAAAAAGAGTAGCTGAGGCTCTGGAAGCTGTGGAGATGACCCCTTACCGGCATCAAACGGTACATACCCTGTCCGGTGGTCAAAAACAAAGGGTTGCCATAGCAGGGTTATTGGCTATGCGGCCTGATTGCCTGGTTTTGGATGAACCAAGTTCTATGCTTGACCCGGCTGGCAGGAGGCGTTTGTTTGACATTTTGCTGCGTTTACACAAAAGAGGAATGACAATTATATTAGTAACCCATTTAATGGAAGAAGCAGCCCTGGCCGACCGGGTTTGTATATTTGGCGGCGGGACCATCCTGCGGGAGGGGACGCCGGAGGAAATTTTCAGTGAGCCCGATTTTCTGATCAGCCAAAACTTGGAGGTTCCCCAAATAAATTGTCTGGCAGCCATGCTGAGAAATGAGGGGTTTAATATCCCTGCCAGTATTTTAACAGTCGATGAAATGGTGGATTATCTATGCAGATTGAAACACGCAACCTGAGTCATATTTATGCAAAAGGTACGGCCATGGAGAACAAGGCCTTGACAGACGTTAATGTAACTATTGAAAGGGGTACGTGGACCGCCATTGTGGGTTCCACAGGCTCAGGGAAATCCACATTTATTCAGCATTTAAACGGGTTGTTAAAGCCTACTTCCGGCCAGGTTTTGATAAATGGCAAAGATATCAATGCCAAAGGGGTTCCGCTCGTTGAGGTCAGGCGTACTGTGGGACTGGTTTTTCAGTACCCCGAACACCAAATCTTTGAAACAACTGTTTACAACGAAGTAGCCTACGGGCCACGCAATTTAGGATTTAAGGATGCGGAGGTGACGGAGGCTGTAAGAACCGCTCTGGAGAAAGTAGGGCTTGATTACGGGGATTTTAAGGACCGGTCTCCTTTGGAGCTGAGTGGGGGAGAAAAGCGTAAAGTGGCTATTGCCAGCGTATTGGCCATGAGACCCCAAATCATGGTGCTGGATGAAGCAACGGCAGGATTAGATCCCTGTGGTCGGGAGAGGCTGCTGCGGGAGATTGCCCGGTTAAAAAAAGATTTGGGCCTGACGATTGTTTGGGTGACTCACAATCTAAATGAAGTTTTAACTTATGCTGACAAGGTTATAGTTTTCCATAAAGGGCGGCTTGCGCTCCAGGGCAAACCAATGGAGGTATTCAGCCAGGTTGAATTATGCGAAAAGGTAAAATTAGGCGTACCTCAGCTTTTGGAATTGGAGTATAAACTAAAGGCGCGAGGGTTGAAACCCCCAAACAGGTTTACCACTTTAGAGGAAGCTAAAAAGGCAATTGCAAATCTTCTAAGGGGGGAGAACCGTTGATAGATTCCCTGGCTTTTGGCCGGTTTGTGCCGGGAAATTCATTTTTGCACAGATTAGACCCCAGGACAAAAATATTTGCGTCTTTTGTTTTGATTACCACCATAATGCTGATTAATAAAATGCAGGTTTTGTTTGCCTTTGGTTTACTGACGGTGATGATGATATTTCTATCCGGGGTTTCACTGAAAGCTTTTTTGAATTCTGTTAAATTGGTGTTATTTCTGATCATTTTTACTATTATAGCGCATTTTCTTTTTACGCCGGGACAACTTATGTTCAAGTGGGGATTTTTGCAGGTATCCAGGGAAGGGTTTAACCAGGGGATCACCATGTCCTTAAAGCTTTTTTATATTGTTTCTGTCACTTCGCTGGTTACCTTAACCACATCGCCCATGGCTCTGACCGACGGACTGTTGGCCATTTTCCGGCCTTTTAAAAGGATAGGGCTCCCGGCTGACGAACTGGCGCTTATGATGGTGATTGCGTTAAGGTTTATCCCTACTATCTGGGAAGAAACTGACAAAATCAAAAAGGCTCAGATGTCCAGGGGTGCCCAGTTTGACACGGGCAATATTATAACCAGAATCGGTCATATGACAGCTCTTATGGTGCCTATCTTGCTCAGTGCTTTCCGGCGTGCTGACGAACTGGCCCTGGCTATGGAATCAAGAGCCTATAGGGTAGGAATTCCCCGAACAAGAATGAAAATTATGAAGTTTTCTCCTTGGGATTACCTGGTAATGGTTTTGTTGACTGCTGTCCTGGTTGTTGTTGTGGGGTACCGCATGAACTGGTAGGTGGCAAGGGTGAGAAACATTAAAATGACCGTTGAATACGATGGAACATCATATCACGGTTTCCAGAAACAGGCAGGTCAGAATTTGCCTACAATTCAGGAGGCTTTGGAAAAAGCTCTCAGAAAGCTGACCGGGGAGGAAATTTCTGTTACCGGGGCCGGGAGAACTGATGCCGGTGTTCATGCGCTGGGTCAGGTGATAAATTTTTATACCGAGTCTTCAATACCCACTGGGAATTTTGTACGGGCATTAAACAGCGTATTGCCTGAAGATATTGTGGCCAAAGATGCTGTAGAGGCGCCCGGAGATTTTCACGCCCAGTTTTGGGCTAAGAAGAAAACCTACAGATACACTATTTTTAACGACACAGTACCATCGGTTTTTTATCGCCGTTACTCGTTGTTTGTTCCTTATAAGCTCAATGTGGATAATATGCGAAAAGCAGCTTCTTTTCTGGTGGGACAACATGATTTTTCGGCCTTCAGGGCTGCCGGTTCCACGGCCCGTAGTTCCATTCGGACTATGTATAGGGCTGAGGTTGAACAAGAGGGAGAATTAATCCACGTTTACTTAGAAGCAAACGGCTTCCTTTACAATATGGTGCGTATAATAACAGGCACGTTACTCTATATTGGCCAAGGCAAGTTGAGGGTGGAGGAGATGAAAGATATTATAGCTTCTGGGGACCGTACGCTGGCAGGGCCTACAGTCCCGCCGCAGGGGTTATGCCTTATGCGGGTTGAATACTAAAACTTGACATGACATTTCCTGTATATTAAAATATTCTTGTGATTTTTGCACATATAAGGTCCACAGCCCCGGATCTCTGTGTTACTAGTGGTAGATAGTAACACAAATAAAAAAGTTTATGACTGTTTGCAGCAAGGAGGGAATAGGATGAATACTTACATGGCTAAAGCCGAGGACATACAAAGAAAATGGTATGTTATCGATGCTGCCGGTAAGCCGCTGGGCAGATTGGCTTCCGAAGTGGCCAGGCTCCTCAGAGGCAAACATAAACCGATTTTCACCCCACATGTTGATACTGGAGATCATGTAATAGTAATCAATGCAGAAAAGGTTGAATTAACCGGTAAGAAAAGAAGCCAAAAACTTTATGTTCGCCATACCGGATACCCAGGTGGGCTGAAGACTATGAATTATGAAACTCTTTTAAGAACAAAACCCGAAAGAGCAGTGGAAAAAGCCGTTAAAGGTATGCTTCCTCACAACCGTTTGGGCAGGGCAATGCTCAAGAAGCTGAGGGTATACCGTGGTTCTGAACACCCACATCAGGCTCAAAAGCCGGAAGTATGGCAAATCGGGGAATAAAGAAAGGAAGGAGGAGATAATTCATGGCTCAGGTCCAATACTATGGTACCGGACGGAGAAAAAACGCAGTAGCCCGTGTACGGTTAGTACCCGGTGACGGAAATGTCACCGTTAACAATAGAAGTTTAGATGAATACTTTGGTAAGAAAACCTTGGAAATGATAGTAAAGCAGCCCTTGAATCTGACTAATACATTAGGCCAGTATAATGTTCTGGCTAGTGTGCGCGGAGGCGGTACGTCAGGACAGGCAGGCGCTGTAAGGCTGGGCATAGCCAGGGCATTGATCAAGGCCGATCCTAACCTGCGTCCGGCGTTAAAAAAAGCCGGTTTCCTGACCAGAGACCCCAGAATGAAGGAAAGAAAGAAGTACGGTTTGAAAAAAGCCCGCCGGGCCCCACAATACTCAAAACGGTAATTTTGTTAGTTATAAGGAAGGATATTGCCTTCCTTATTTCTTTTTGGCAAAGATTGAGCCAAAAACCAGCTTTTTTCGCAAAAAAACTTAATTAAACTAAGCAGTTTAAAGAGGAATATAACGGTTTTAATAGAATAGATTAGATTAGGACTTTTGAAAAATTTAGGGAAAGGAGGGGAAAAGAGAGTGTTAAAAAGGCTACATAAATTTTCCTTGAAAAAGGTTATGTTATTAACTGCGCTGGTGTTGTTGGCCTTGCTGGTTGTAGGTTGCTCACAACAAACATCTACGGCTCCAGCCACTGCTCCCGAGAAGGAGACCTCCGGTGACGCGACGCAAAAGCAGGATACCCAGGCAGGCGGTGCAACCCCTACCAAGGTAAGTGATACGGAAATAGCTCAGACTCAGTGTACCGAATGTCACGAAATGTGGCCCGAAATTGCTACCTGGCAGACTTCCGTACACGCCAATGTTCCATGTCTTACCTGCCATAAAGGGTATGATCCCCAGCAAAACAAGAGCGCCCATGACAGCGGCTCTTTCCAGAAACCCATCGCTATTCGCAATAATCCTGTATCAGATGATGCCTGCAGAAGCTGTCATGCCATGCAAAACAGGCTGGCCACTCTGCTGCCTGACCTGATTGCTCCGCACGAAAAGCACGAGGCTGCCAAGGTACCTTGTCTATCTTGCCATAGGTTTGTAACCCATGGCAATATCGCCGAGCGTAAGGTTACTACGAGACCTGAATATTCCGATTATTCCAAATGGTCTCCGCAGTTGGCTAAACAAGCAGCTCCTCAGGTAATGCGCCGTCCGAACATGTTCGTATGTATTAATTGTCACGAACAGCGTAAAGTTACCACTAAGTGTGCTGCTTGCCACTACTACCCTGATAGGAAGAGCCTGCCTTCCCACGAAAATCCAGAGTGGAAGGTTATTCACGGTAGGGAAGGACGGAAAGACGTAAATAACTGTGCTAAATGTCACTATGATAAAGAAAGTCAGAAGTTTGCCACTCCGTCCACCGGAGACTTGATTGCTGATTTTGCACGGGCTAACAGCTACTGCTACGGTTGTCACCTGAAGCGTCCGGCCAACCATGACGGTGCTTGGATGTCCAAACACCCGCAGATGGCTAAAGACAAGGGCCTGCAGAACTGTTTCGCCTGCCATGATAAGAACCAGCCCAGGCCGAATGTTACAGGTACTTATTGTAACACCTGCCACTGGTTCCAGGATCCCAAGCCGGCTGCAGAGCAGGCACAGAAAAAATAAGGTAATATTAAGAGGGCTTCCGGTAAAGGAAGCCCTTCAGATTTTTAGACAAAGTTTCAAATTGGCACGATTAAACCTTGACAAGAAGGCAGGGTACCCAAACCAGATGGCTATATGAACCACGGAGTCCACAGCGCAGCCAAGCTGCAATCAAAATTTAAAAGACCAGAAACCCATGATAAAACTGAAAAAATGACGCAGAGATAAAAAAGAGAGGTACTCTCAGGCACTACTTAACGGTCTGAGAACACAGAGAAAAACATAAAACCAAGAAACAACATAAAAAATCAACAAATCAAAATAAAAAAAGGAAACGACTACAATGAGCATGATAAACAAATTCAAAGAAAAAATCAAAGGTTCTTTAAGCACATTTGACAGAATGATTTTTAAGGGACATTTCTGTTTTATGCATAAGAAAGAAAACCGTTATTATCTTTTGAGTCAGGAGAAGGTTTTACTAAAGGATTTCGGTGAAGCAAACCGTCCGTATATCTACTTAAATAGTCCAAAAGTCTCAAAAGAGGAGATTGCTAAAAAAATTATGGAGACCGATATGTCAATCTATCCAGATTTGGTTGAACATGCAAAGACTTCCCTCAGTTTTTAATGACAGCCTAAAATTTAGTTTTTTTTGCAAACTTTTACAAAGTAGTAGTACAGAGAATTAATTATCAAAGTAAGGTTTATGAGTTATCCAGTAATGAAGTTTCAATCAGCTCTTAATAAATTTTCTCGACCAGCTTCCTCTGTGCTCTCTGAGTCCTCTGTGGTGAGTTTTTAAAACCACAGGTATTACTGAGGTAACAGAATTTTTCAAGTAATTAACTCTTTGTGGTAAACTGTTTCCGCCCACAGCTTCGAGCAACGGTTGTTTTCCGTTACACGGCCGGTGGAATACAGTGACGAATAAATTCTTTTCCTTACATAATTCCCTCCCGTTCTGCATATTGTTAAAAGGGATAAGCATATGGGAGGGCGCCTATGAAAAGGGTTTATTTCTGGTCGGCGAAAATTCAAAAGAGAGACCTGCTCCTGGCCATACTGGCCATAGCCATCATCACGGTCAGTATTGTCTGTCGGGTGGCCGCTTACGAAAATACGGTTGCATCTGCTGTTTCCTGGAAAGTGGCCAACCGGGTGATTGTGATTGATCCTGGCCATGGCGGAATGGATCCGGGAGCGGTAGGTAAAGCAGGTACTCTGGAAAAAGATGTGGTTTTGGAGGTTGCTCACAAATTAAAAAGGCTCTTAAGCGACGCGGGGGCCATTGTAATACTGACCAGAGAAAGCGATAGCGATTTAAGCGGCAAGGCCGCGGGTTCGGCTTATGAGAAGAAACGAAGAGACCTCGCTAATCGGGTGGCCATAGCTAATAAAAATAAGGCTGATATATATGTCAGCCTTCATTTAAACAGTTTTCCGTCGGCACGGTGGACGGGGGCCCAGACCTTTTATCAGCACGGGTCGGCAAAAGCGAAGCTGTTGGCGGAATGCGTCCAGGCCGAAATTATCAAATCATTAAAAAACACTGACCGGCAGCCTTTAGCCGAAAACTTTTACACGACGCGGCAGACCGCCATGCCGGCCGTTACCGTAGAATTAGGTTTTTTATCCAACCCGCGGGAAGAGCAGCTTTTAAGGCAAGCCGATTACCAGGACAAAATGGCAGTGGCTATTTTTTCAGGTATAGCCAAATACTTTGCTGAGGCAGATAACATGGGCAGGAAAAAATAGTCATACGTAGAAATGAATGTGTAAATAAGTTCCGGCAACCGGAGGAGGGCTGAGGATGGGTAAAATTGTATTCGGCGGCATAGTTCCGCATCCGCCTATTATGGTTCCTGAAGTAGGCAGAGGTGAAGAAGAAAAGGTCAGTTCTACCCTGGCGGCCATGGGGCAATTTGCCAAAACATTGGCAGATACCGGGCCCGACCTTGTAGTGATCATTTCGCCCCATGGGGCGGTTTTTTCCGATGGTGTGGCCATTAACGGCGCTTCTGTGCTGAAAGGGAGTTTAAGCCGATTCGGGGCGCCGGAGGTATTCCTGGAATATGTAAATGACCTGGAATTTGCGGGACTTGTTGTTTCTGAAGCTGAGGCCGGTGGTATAACAGCCATAATTATGGACCGGGAGCTGGCCGGGAATTACCGTGTCAGTGTGGAACTTGACCATGGAGTAGTTGTTCCTATGTATTTTGTGGACAGGGCAGGTATCCGCCTGCCGATGGTCATGGTCTCCATGTCCATGTTGCCACCCGTTGAACTGTATAAATTCGGAATAGCGCTGCAGAAGGCTGCCGTGAAATCTGACCGGAAGGTTGCCGTGATAGCCAGCGGTGATTTATCCCACAGGTTAACACCTGACGCGCCGGCGGGCTATGCACCGGAGGGGAAAATACTGGATGAAAAAATTGTACAAGCTATCAAGGATTTCGATGTGCCGGGTTTAGTCAGTTTAGACCCCAATCTGGCTGAAAAAGGCGGCGAGTGCGGTTGGCGGTCCATTATCATGATGCTGGGAAGTCTGGACGGCTATGAAATTCATTCAGAAGTACTGTCATATGAGGGACCCTTTGGGGTGGGGTATATGGTAGCTGTCTTAGTGCCGGGAGAGGCGTCGGAAAAGAGAAAAATGCTGCCGCAAATGGTTGCTGAACGGGAAAAAATGATCAATGACCGCCGGGCTAACGAGAGCGCCTATGTTAGATTAGCCCGGGAAACCTTGGAGCACTATGTAAGGGAAGGGAAGATTCCCGGGGTTCCGGATCCGCTGCCTGAGGATATGCTAAAGAGGGCCGGTGTTTTTGTCTCCATTAAAAAACACGGGCAGTTGCGGGGCTGCATAGGCACAATTCTGCCGACTACGGAGAACTTGGCGCAGGAGATTATTAACAATGCCATCAGTGCCGGCACCAGGGACCCCAGGTTTGCCCCTGTCCGGGAAGAAGAGCTCGATGAGCTGGTCTACTCGGTAGATGTGTTAAAGGAACCGGAACCTGTAGACGATATGTCCCAGTTGGACCCCTATCGTTACGGGGTAATTGTCCGCAAAGGGCATAGAACTGGCCTTTTGTTGCCCAACCTTGAGGGGATAGATACAGTGGAAGAGCAGGTGGCCATAGCCCGGCAGAAGGCGGGTATCGGGCCCGATGAACCGGTGGAGTTGGAACGGTTTGAAGTGGTGAGGTATTACTAACAAAGGTGGTTGGCAAAATGCACCCTGCTTTGTATTGGGAAAAAGCAGAAAATAATAAAGTACAGTGCAGGTTGTGTCCTCAGTTGTGTGTAATTGCGGAGGGTCGGAGGGGCTTCTGCCGGGTCAGGGCAAACCGGGAAGGGCAGCTTTTTACCTTAAATTACGGACGGTGTTCATCCTATGGTATGGACCCCATTGAAAAAAAGCCTTTGTATCATTTTTATCCGGGGCACAATATTTTTTCTGTGGGCACGGTGGGGTGTAACTTGCGCTGCGGCTTCTGCCAAAACTGGACCATTGCCCACGGGGACCCCGAGACGGTGGAGGTTTCGCCGGAGCTGTTAGTGGAAGCAGCCGCCAGGGAAAAAACCAACGGAAACATCGGGATAGCCTATACCTATTCTGAGCCTTTGATGTGGTATGAATTTGTTCTGGATACAGCCAGACTGGCCCACGCAAAGGGCCTGAAAAATGTCCTGGTGACCAACGGTTTTATTAACCCGGAGCCCATGGAGGTCCTGCTGCCTTATATTGATGCCATGAATATTGACGTCAAAGCTTTTCGGGATGAGTATTACAATACTACCTGTGCCGGTGAACTGCATCCCATCAAAGCGACGGTGGAAAAGGTTTTTGCCAAATGCCATGTGGAAATAACTACCCTCTTAGTGACGGGGTTAAACGACAGCGAGGAAGAAATAGGGGAACTGGCCGACTGGCTGGCTGGCCTGAACCCCGATATTCCGCTGCACCTGTCCCGGTATTTCCCCAATTATAAAATGGACCTGCCGCCTACGCCGCTGGAGACGATGGAGCGGGCTTGGGAGGTAGCCATGCGGAAACTGAACTATGTCTACCTGGGCAACGTACAGGACGAAAAAGCCCGTAATACCTACTGCCCCAAATGCGGAGAGCTGCTGATTCAACGGTCCGGTTATTACACCGAAGTAACCAATCTGACCGGTGGCAAGTGTGCCAAATGCGGTCAAGCAATTGCCATTGTTCAATAGATGCTGTTACCATTATATTTATCATAAAAAGCAAAAGAAATAAGTTTTCCTTACCTTTCTATAAAATTTAGTGCTATAATAATTTTATTAATTTTAGCACCAGATAATTATACAAACAAAGGGGTCTTGCTATATGAACGCTGTATTTTTTGCTGCCTTGTGTTTGATTTGGGGTTCTACCTGGATGGCCATAAAAATAAATTTGGGTTCTTTTCCGCCATTTTTTTCCGCCGGTTTACGTTTTTTGCTGGCGGGTTTTGTACTTTTGGCGGCCATGAAGTTTGCCAAAGTCTCATTTCCAGGCGAATGGAGGAAACTGTCTCCCTCCTTCGTCTTTGGCCTTCTAAACGGCATTTCTTACGGGCTTATTTACTGGGGCGAACAATACATACCCTCGGGCCTGACGGCAGTTCTCAATGCATCCCTGCCCTTTTTCAGTATCATCTTCGCCGCCATGTTTATTGGTGAAAGGATTACGCTGCGCAAGGTGTTTGGTTCAATCATCGGGTTTGCGGGAGTTCTGTTGCTGTTTTACGAAAGCCTGTCGGAGTTGGGTTCCGGAAAAATAATGGGGGAAATAGCCATTGTGGTTGCCGCCGCGGTATATGCCCTGGCCGGTGTACACGTGAAAAAACGTTCCTCAGTAGAACCCCTGGCTGCCGTCACAGTACAGATGCTTACTGCCGCCGCAGTTTTACTCCTAGTAGCCCTCCCCGTTGAATATGGTGCAGCGGTGCACTTCACCTGGCGGGGGTTGGCGGCTTTTATGTACCTGAGTTTATTCGGGTCGGCAGTGGCTTTTTATTTATACAACCATTTAATCTTACGTATGGAAGTTACTGCCTTAAGCTATACCTCGCTGATTACTCCGGCCATAGCAACCTTATTGGGTGTTTTGATCATGGAAGAAGAATTGAACGGGTTCATGATTATCGGCATGATTTTAATATTTACGGGGACCGCCATTATCAACATAAAAGGAGCCCACCGGTCTCGGGATAAATTGCCTGATTTATCCGCCGATTCCGAACCATACCGGCAGTCCGAAGAACTACGGCAGTCATAAAAGAATTAACCGAAATTGCAGTTTAAGGCTGGATAATTTTGGCTAACCTATAGTCGATAGACTTATGGGGAGGCGGAGTAAAGTTGAACAAAGCTAAAGTATTGAAGGAAATTAATAATCGGATTGAAATGTATAACCTCTTTATCCGGGCGGTCAAAAAGGCCCACATGGAAAAGAAATTGAAGGCAAGTCCGCAAAAAAGGAGAGGTTAAAGGTCTTGACAGCAGCGGCAGGGCAGAAGGGTATCTCCGCTACCTGGGAGCTTGGTGCTGCAAACCCTTACCAGGAAGTCCGCTAACCGCTATGGAGGCAAAACAACTATTGCTTCAAGGTTACGGGCGCGTTAAGGAGCAACTGCGCCCGCAAAACCGCAGCCAGGCAGGCAAGGGGTTTCCGCATGTTTGAAGATGGCGAAGGCCGCCGGGAAGTCCGGCACTCAAGTAAAGTTGAGTAGCCGGACGGGAGGCGGCCTGGCTTTTGAGAAATGCAACATGAGCCATCGAGTTCGGGAACGCTGCCTGCCTGGCCAGGTTTTGCAGCACAAAGCTCCTTGGTAGCGGAGAACCCCACCTACCCCTTCCGAGATCGAAGGAAGGCGTAGCCCCGGAGCAACGGTTGTTCTACTGGTGCAGCGGCTTTCCCATTCCACCTGCGCCTTCCTTGGGACCGGCATAATTGATTTTAACTCCGGCCATACTATCTGATAGTGTTATCACCGGGGAGGCAGATAATATGCTGTCACGGCGGGAGTTTATCAAATTGATGGGCGGATTGACCGCCGGTATTTATGCAGCGGATTTTGTGGTGCCAGAACTGGCGGCGGCATTTGCGGGAAAAGCCAAAGTGCCGGTCATCTGGTTGGAGATGATGACCTGTTCAGGCAATGTTTTTTCTGCTCTCAATACCCTTCACCCCGGTATGCGGGAACTGCTGTTTGATATTATTGAACTCAGGTTCAGTAACAGTATCATGTTCGGCGAAGGCGACCAGGCCATAGAGTATCTTTTCCAAACTATTGAACAGGAACGGGGGCGTTACATTCTTATCGCGGAAGGTACTGTTCCGACCAAGGCGAACGGTTATTACAGTCTCATCGGATATTACCCCGACGGCCGGCCCTTGACCAGCCTGGAGGCCATCAAACTTGCCGCAGGTAATGCTAAATACATTATGAGCCTGGGTACTTGCGCCAGTTTTGGTGGTCCTTACGCTGCCAAACCCAACCCCAGCGGATCAAAACCGGTTATGGACGTAATAGAGGAGCCGGTAGTGAACGTGCCGGGGTGTCCGGTTAATCCTGACTGGTGCGTTGGTACTTTGATTCATCTAATACTCTATGGAATGCCGGATCTGGACGGATACCGGCGTCCGACCATGTTTTACGGGAAGCGGATACATGACTGGTGTCCCCGGCGGCAGCATTTTGATAACGGTAATTTTGCTTCCAGACCTAGCGAAGAGGCTTGTACCTACAAAATAGGCTGCAAAGGTCCCGTTACCTTTGCCGATTGCCCAACCCGGCAATGGAACAGTGAGCATGTAAATTGGCCGGTCGGGGCCAATTCCCCGTGTATAGGCTGTGTTGAACCGGGGTTTCCTGATGCCATGAGCCCCTTTTTTGAGCACCTGCCCGATGCGGTGCCACTGGGTATCAGGGCATCCACTGATGCTATAGGGTTGGGGGTAGCCGGCGCAGTCACCGCCGGTATTAGTGCGCACCTGGTAGCCAGTACCGTATCGGGGCGCATCGGCCAACGTTTAATCGGGGGTACGGAGGCAAAACCTACAGGTTTAAGTGGCATTGTACCCGGGTCAACGGGTAACAAAAGAGTTATTAAGTTTAAGCCCGCAGGCAGGGCCAAACAAATCGGCCTGAAAAGGCATTGGAAACAGTTGCAGGTCAATAACGCACTGCCCAAACAGAAATGGTATGGTGCTCTGATAAAATATTTACCTAAAAGGAAGGGTAGATAGTGGCAGTTACCAAAAAAATCAGTCCCATCACGCGTATTAACGGATTCTGGAACATAGAAATAACCGTAGACAACGGTAAGATTGTTGATGCCAAGAGCAGCGGAATATATTTCAGGGGTCTCGAACTTATCTTAATTGGCCGTGATCCCAGGGATGCCGCTTACCTTACACAGCGGATATGTGGTATTTGTTCTTCCGTTCATGCCCTGGCTGCTTCTTTGGCCCTGGAAGATGCCCTGGGCATTGAAGTGCCCCCAAACGGTATCCTGATGCGCAATCTGACATTTGGGGCAGATTTGCTGCAGAATCATATCCGGCATTTTTATTTACTGGGAATTGCCGACTGGGTCGAAGGACCTGATTTTCCACCCTTTGTTCCCAGGTACCGGCGGGACTTTCGTTTGTCAAAGAAAGATAATGAGCGCATTTTCAAACATTATATGGAGCACTTTGAATATGCCAGAAAATGTCATGAAATGGTTACTCTGGTCAGTGGGAAAGTTCCCCACCAGCATGGCATTGTTCCAGGGGGGCACACCGTCAGACCAACTATGGATATGATTTACAAGTTTTCCTCTATGCTCCACGAGGTCAGCGAGTTCATTTCAAACAAACTGATCCCTGATATGGAAACCATAGCTGAAAACTATAGCGATTATTATAAACTGGGAGTTGGGGTTAAGAATTTAATGGCCTTTGGAAATTTTCAGATTCCCAAAATGAGAGATAAGTGGGTAGTCCCCTTCGGTATTGTGCGGCGGGGGAAAATAGAACCTGTTGATCTTACAAAAATTAAAGAATATGTAACATTTTCATGGTATCTGGATAAAGAGCCAACCCACCCCGACAGGGGCAGCACTGTTCCTGAGGCGGATAAAAACGCGGCTTATTCGTGGTGTAAAGCGCCCAGGTATGAAGATGAACCTGTTGAGGTGGGTCCTCTGGCCCATATGTGGATGACGGGTGAGTACAGGCACGGAATCTCCACCATGGACCGTTTAATGGCCAGGTATCTGGAATTAAAAATGGCTGCAGAGCTTATGAAACAGTGGGTGAAAGAACTTAACCCTGACCTGCCCGTATATCAACCTTATGAGATACCGGGGGGTGAACACATCGGGGTGGGATTAACGGGAGCCATGCGCGGCGCTCTGGGGCACTGGGTACGGGTAGAAAACAGACGAATCAGCCATTACCAGATCATTACCCCGTCAGCCTGGAACTGTTCCCCCCGAGACGGAACAGGTACTTACGGGCCTATCGAACAGGCCTTAATCGGTACGCCGGTGGAAGATATTCACCAACCCATTGAGGTGGGCAGAATAGCCAGGGCCTTTGATCCATGCCTGGCCTGTGCGGTGCATATGGTTAATCCGCAGGGTGAAATCAAGCAATTCGTTATCTGAGGAGGTTTTTGCATGCCTGGTCAAAAGGTTCTTATACAACCAAGGGGAATAAGAATTCTGCACTGGCTTTTGGCTTTTGGTCTGGTAGCGCTGTTGCTGTCGGGTTTATATATTCATTCCCCTTTCATAACCGCACCGTACGTAACTTTGAGAACGGCGCAAATAATTCAGCTCGGAGCCGGTTTTATTACGGCCGGCATAGTTGCTTTGCGGCTTTATTACGCCCTGGTGACAGGAGACTACAAAAACATTATGTTTAAGCCGGCTGATTTTAAAGAATTCATTAAACTTATCAAGTACTATCTTTTTCTTGCCCAAAAAGAACCTCTACATAAAAAGTACAATGCCGGGCAAAAACTGATTTTCACTTCCTGGCTGATAGCTTTTTTGTTTCAGTTTTGTACCGGCCTTTTGCTGTACTACCCGGTGTGGGTAAATAACCATCCCTTTTTCGGGCACCTGCAAACCATCAGGTTTTATCATTACCTGGTGGCGTTGTGGTTCCTGGCCACACTACCGATACATGTTTATCTGGTCCTAACGGGGGACCCCGGTCGCCTGCAGGCCATTTTTACCGGCTGGGCGCGCCTGGCCAGACCCAAAGGCAGCTAAATTAAATTTTTTAGCGCACCCTATTGCATGTTTATGCAAAAATAATGTATAATTATAAATTATTAAACTCCGCATTAAAACTTTGTTCAACTTTCGCAGCTCTATCAGCATTGTAATGGTGAAACAATAGGTTGGGGCTGAGCGGAGGGCCGAAACTGCATATTTTGGAGGGATAGTCTATGATTAATGTAGGAATCGTTGGTGCCACCGGTTACACAGGTACCGAACTGGTGCGGTTTTTATCCAGGCACCCGCAGGTCAGGATTGCCGGTGTAACTTCCCAGAGTTACGTGGACCAGCGATATGCAGATATATTTCCCAATACGGAAAGATTTATTGACCTGGCCTGTGAAGAACAGGATTTGGATAAGCTTTTAGCCAAGTGTGATGTGATTTTTACTGCCTTACCGCACGGCGTTTCCATGGAAGTGGTTGGGGCGGCCGCGGCAAAGGGGAAAAAAGTTATTGACCTGGGAGCTGATTACCGTTTTGATGATGTAAGGGTTTACGAAGAATGGTACAAGATAGAGCATAAAACGCCGGAACTGGCCAAAAAAGCGGTTTACGGCCTGCCGGAGATTCACCGGGACGAAATAAAAAACTCGCAGGTAATCGGTAATCCGGGGTGCTACCCAACCAGTATCATACTGGGATTGGCCCCCTTGCTGAAACACGGTCAGGTTAAAGTGGAAACCCTGATCATTGATGCTAAATCAGGGGTCTCCGGCGGCGGTCGGGGACTTAATCTGGCTTTTCATTATGCCGAATGTAATGAAAATTTAAAAGCTTACAACATTGGCGTACACAGGCATACCCCGGAGATTGAACAGGAATTGAGCAAATTGGCCCGCACTGATGTCCGAGTTTCTTTCACCCCGCATTTGATTCCCATGACACGCGGAATTTTAAGTACCATTTACGCTAGTTTACATAATATCGACACCGATACCGAAGAATTGCTCAATATTTACCGGGATTTTTATAAAGATGAGTTTTTCGTGCGGATTCACCCGGAAGGAAGGTATCCACAGACAAAATACGTGTATGGGTCCAATTTTTGCGATATTGGCCTGCAATACGACCCCAGAACAAACCGGGTAATTGTTGTTTCTGTTATAGATAACCTGGTTAAAGGAGCATCGGGACAGGCGATCCAGAACATGAATATTTTATTTGGTTTGCCCGAAAAAACGGGCTTGGATTACCCGGCTTTGTGGCCGTAAATTAAAAGTCAAATCTTTATTTTTTGCTGACCTGGCTACTAGCCATTGGACATTAACCAGGACGGAGTGATTAAAATGATAAAACGAATTGACGGCGGAATTACGGCGCCAAAAGGCTTTTTGGCCAGTGGCGTAACAGCCCATATCAAAAAGGATAAAAAAGATTTAGCCGTTATATATTCTGAAACCCCTGCATCTGCGGCAGGAGTTTTCACTACCAACCGGGTCAAGGCTGCACCATTGTTGGTTTCCATGCAAAATATTGCCGACGGCAGAGCCCAGGCTGTAGTTGTGAACAGCGGCAACGCCAACGCCTGTACCGGTGAACAGGGCCTGCAGAATGCGCAGCAGATGGTTAAAACAGCGGCGGAGTGTCTGAAATTGCAGCCGGAAGACGTAATTGTGACTTCCACCGGGGTTATCGGTGTGCAACTGCCCATGGATAAAATAACGGCAGGTATAGAAAAAGCCGTGGCGGAATTATCCAGGGACGGTGGTTACAAGGCGGCCAAAGCAATCATGACCACCGATACCGTCGAAAAAGAAATAGCCGTATCTTTTAAACTGGGTGAAGCTGAAGTGGTTATCGGCGCAATGGCCAAAGGTTCAGGCATGATTCACCCGAACATGGCCACCATGTTAGGGTTTATTACCAGCGACGCGCAAATTTGTCCGGCCATGTTGGATAAGGCTTTAAGACAAGTGGTCAATCAAACTTTTAATATGATTACTGTAGACGGCGATACCAGTACCAACGATATGGTAGTGGCCCTGGCCAACGGAATGGCGGGAAATAAACTGATTGATACGGAAAATGAAGATTATGCTGTTTTTAAGCAAGCCCTCTATTATGTTTGCGAACACCTGGCCAAATCGATTGCCAGAGACGGGGAAGGGGCCACCAAGCTGATAGAGATACAGGTTGTTAACGCTTATACCGAAGAGGATGCGAAAAAAGCTGCCAAAGCTGTTGCCAACTCAAACCTGGTGAAAACGGCGATTTACGGCGAGGATGCGAACTGGGGCCGGATTATTTGTGCTGTGGGTTATTCCGGCGCTAATTTCGAACCTGATAAAATTGATATTTACATTGGTGACGTAAAAACGGCTGAACAGGGTTGTGCCCTTGGCTTCAGCGAAGAAAAGGCTAAAGAAGTTTTGATGCAGGAAGAAGTCCTGATTAAAGTTGATATGCATGTAGGTACTGCTTCAGCCAAAGCCTGGACCTGCGACTTTTCCTACGATTATGTGAAGATCAATGCCAGCTACCGGACATAGCAGTCGGCTGGTCACAGATGGCTGCTGAAAGCTTTGCTTTTAAAAATTAATCTCAGTGTCCTCTGCGTTCTCCGTGGTTTAAAACATAGGTTAGTCTGGTAACCGGCTATCGAAGGGGGGCCTTTATGAATCTTTCCCGGGTTTTGTACCTGGCCCGGTATTATATCAGGGCAAAATTTTTCAATGACAAGAGGCCTATACTGTCGGGCATGAAACTGACCCACAGGTGTACGCTGACATGCCGCCAGTGTCCTTACTGGCAGCGGCCGGCGCCTGATTTGAGCTGGCAGAAGGCCGGGGAATTGTTCCCCTTTTTATATAAAAAGGGTATCCGCCTTTTAATTTTTGAAGGCGGAGAACCCTTGTTATGGAAAGACGGTTCTAAAACTATCCATGATTTGGTACGGGAAGCCAAACGATATTTCTTCTGTGTTGGCGTAACCACCAACGGTACCCTACCCCTTGATGTGGATACAGATATCATCTGGGTAAGCATCGACGGACTGCGGAAAACCCATGACGCGTTGCGGGGTAAATCTTTTGATAGGATTATAGACAACATCAAATCTTCATGCCATGCTAAAATTTTTGCGAACATTACCATTAACCGTATTAACGCCGGTGAATTGCCGGAGTTGGTAAGGGTCCTGGCCCCGCTTGTCAAAGGCATTACCATACAGTTCTTCTATCCATACCCAGAGAGTGAAGACCTGGCATTGAGCTGGGAGCAGAGGTCGGCAGTGCTGGACCAATTGATAAAAATGAAGAAAGAAGGTTACCCCCTGACAGATTCGGTTTTAGCTTTACAGGCTTTAAAAGACAACAATTGGAAGTGTGAACCCTGGATGATAGCCAACGTGGAACCGGACGGAACCTTTAACCAGGGCTGTTACCTGAAAAACCGGACCGGAGATGAATATCCCTGCACCTTATGCGGTTTTGCTGCCCATACGGAAATATCCCTGGCTTATCAACTGCATTGGTCAGCCATTATGGCCGGGAAGGAGATATTGGGGATATTTTAAATCACTGCTGCTGGGGCCAGCGGCATTTTCCGGCAGGAAAAGAAATGAGGTGATATTAGTGCCCAAAAAGGATCTAGCTCCTGAACGATGTGAAGAGATCCTGCGGCAGGCGGAGTTTGGGTATCTCGGTATGTGCCGGGAAGGGGAGCCCTACTTCATACCCTTTAACTTCCTTTACGATAAGGGGAGAATCTATATACATACAGGCCATAAAGGCACCAAATGGGATTACATCACGGCCAACCCCAGGGTATGTTTTACAGTTTCCGTGCCGGGACGAAAAAAGACAGGGGAAAGCCCCTGCCAATATACCTTCGAATTCGAGAGTGTGACGGTTTTCGGCTGGGCATCGAAAGTGGTTTCGGAAGAAGAGACAGCCGAGTCCCTTGGCAGGTTGATAGACAAATACCGGGAAGGTCCGGTGGGGGCTGTGCCGGGTGATAAACTGGCGAAACTCTGTATGATCAGAATAGATATAGAAAAAATAACGGGCAGGCAAAACCTTTGAGGCCCGGAAGGAGCGGCGACTATGAACAATGCGGTGGAAAAAGCCAATGTTTTGATTGAGGCCTTGCCTTATATCAGGAAATTTTACGGTAAGACTGTGGTGATAAAATACGGCGGCCATGCAATGATAAATGACGAGCTAAAACAGGCCGTTATCAAAGATGTCATTTTGATGAAGCTTATCGGGATAAACCCTGTAATAGTTCATGGCGGTGGGCCGGAAATTACTGATATGCTGAAAAGGCTTAATATCCCTTCACAGTTTGTGGGCGGCTGCCGGGTTACGGATCCGGCCACCATGGAAATAGTGGAAATGGTTCTGGTTGGGAAGATAAATAAGGAAATTGTTGCCTTGATTAACAGGCATGGGGGCAAAGCGGTAGGATTGTCAGGCAAGGATGCCAACCTAATCCAGGCAGTCAGAAAGATGGGCAAATCTATTGATAATGAAGGCAAAGAATTGCTGCAGGATATAGGTTTTGTCGGGGATGTGGAGAAAATTAACCCGGAGATAATCCAAACTGTCATCAACGAGGGATATATTCCTGTTGTGGCGCCTGTTGGAGTCGGTGCGGAGGGCGAGAGTTATAACATCAATGCCGATTATGTGGCCGGGGAAATTGCCATAGCCCTGAAGGCAGATAAATTGATTTTGCTGACCGATGTGGAAGGAATATTTGAGGATTATAACAATAAAGATACCCTTATTTCAGAATTAAAGCTGAATCAGGTAAATGAGAAGATAACCAGCGGGGTTATTAGTGGGGGTATGATCCCCAAAGTAGAGTGCTGTGTCCGGGCAGTTGAGGGCGGAGTTACGACCACCCATATCCTGGACGGGAGGATACCCCATTCCATCCTGCTGGAAATCTTTACAGACCGCGGAATCGGGACAATGGTGGTAAGGTAAGAGATGCCGCGTTTAAACCAGTCTGATTTTGGTGTCCATGAGTTTTAAAATATATGCGGTGACAAGACCCCATATTAGTGCGCCTGCCAGTGTGGCCAAGGCAGATAGCGGGGGGATCTCTTTGAACAGGGGTAAGTTTATGGCTGTTCCTATACCGTTAACGGTAATCCAGATAACAAAACCGAAGCCTGTTCCCTTGAACAGGTAAAACCTGTGAGAAGTAAGCATGATTATATAAGCAAGCATTACACCAAACAGGGCTCCTGCGCCCAGATGGCCGATTGTGCCCACGATGTCGGCAGTCACCCCTTTGAAGGGCTTAAACATCACAAACACTTTGGCGAAATCGATAAATGTGCGGTCTGTAATTTTTAGCATTTTCATAGTTATATCGAATATTACCTGTATCGTGGCGCCGATGAACCCGGCCAGAGCGCCGGCTGTCAATCTGTCCTTCATTGAGTTTTTCACCTTTACTGTTCATTAATTGTCCTAGTAAATAATTTGCCCAACATCAGAATTGTTATTCCAACACTAACAAGTTATATAAAGCATGTTAAAAAATATGATTGAGTATGCATCTAAAAAATGTCTTATAGAAAGGGGGCTATTAGCGGGCCGTTCCTTTTCGTGATCGGCCCGTTAAGATAAGCCATGAAAACGCAAGAGATAATTGAATTAGGCCAGAAATACGTGATGAATACATACGGGCGGCTGCCTATGGCCCTGGTCAAGGGCGAGGGGGCTTTTGTCTGGGATGCCGAAGGTAATAAATATCTGGATTTTGTAGCCGGTCTGGCCGTTAATTCCCTGGGCCACTGCCATCCCAAAGTGGTTGAGGCTATCCGGGAACAGGCCGAGACCCTTATGCATGTATCCAACCTGTATTGGATTGAGCCCCAGGTGAAACTGGCCAGGTTACTGGTGGAAAATTCGGCCTTAGACAAGGTATTTTTCTGCAACAGCGGGGCGGAAGCCAATGAAGGAGCCATCAAATTGGCCCGTAAGTATGCGAAAAAGTACCTGGGCCCCGATAAATACGAAATTATTACCATGGAAAAATCCTTCCATGGCCGCACTCTGGCGGCCATTACCGCCACGGCCCAGCCCAAGTACCAGAAAGACCTGGACCCCCTGCCGCCTGGTTTTAAGTATGTGCCTTTCAACGACTTTGCGGCTTTGGAAAAAGCAATTTCCCCCAACACCTGCGCTGTTATGATGGAACCTGTACAGGGTGAAGGCGGGGTAAATGTGGCCGATTACGATTATATGCAACAGGTGAAACAGCTCTGCCTGGAGAAAAACCTGCTTTTAATTTTCGATGAAGTTCAGTGCGGACTGGGGCGGACAGGTAAATTGTTTGCTTACGAACATTACAATGTAGAGCCCAATATTATGACTTTAGCCAAGGCCATTGCCGGCGGTTTCCCCATGGGGGCTTTGCTGGCCACGGACAAGGTAGCTGAATGTTTCCAACCGGGCGACCATGCCTCCACCTTTGGCGGCAACCCGCTGGCGGCGGCAGCCGGCTGTGCGGCTGTGAGCATTTTGGCCGATAAAGACTTTCTTGTCGAGGTAGCTGAAAAAGGAGCCTATTTTGAGCAAAAGCTCCACCGTTTAAAAGACAAATATTCCTTTATCACCGATGTCAGGGGAAAAGGCCTGATTTTGGGTCTGGGAATAACCGTTGACGGGAAATCGATTGTAGATGGATGTTTGCAGAAAGGGTTAATTATCAATTGTGTTGGTTCCAATGTGTTACGGTTTATACCGCCTTTGATTATAACGAAACAAAATATTGACGACGCCGTTAACATTATTGATGAGGTTATGTCCGGCCTTTCCTTTAATGAAGTTGAGCTATAATCTTGACAAGGGGAGAAGTAATTTTATGCCGAAGCGTACTGACATAAAAAAAGTATTGGTAATAGGCTCGGGGCCGATTATTATCGGCCAGGCGGCGGAGTTTGATTATGCCGGTACCCAGGCTTGCAAAGCCCTAAAGGAAGAAGGTTTGGAAGTAGTCCTGGTCAACAGCAACCCGGCCACTATTATGACCGACGGGCACATAGCCGACAAAGTTTACATAGAACCTCTGACATGGGAATCAGTAGCCAAGATAATCCGGCTGGAAAAGCCTGACGGTTTGCTGCCTACCCTGGGCGGTCAGACGGGGTTGAATATTGCTGTGGAACTGGCCGAGAAAGGAGTGCTGCGGGAAGAGGGCGTGGCTTTGTTGGGCACTTCCCTGGAGACCATTAAAAGAGCAGAAGACCGGGAAATGTTCAAAGAGCTGATGCTGGAAATAAACGAACCTATCCCGGAGAGCGTCATCATCTCCAGGCTGGATGAAGCCTTTGAATTTGTGAAAAGAGTGGGTTATCCCGTTATTGTCCGACCGGCCTATACTTTGGGAGGGACCGGAGGAGGAATAGTCGGAAACGAAGCAGAACTGACAGAAATTGTAACCAAGGGTCTGAACGCATCCCTTATAAATCAGGTGCTGTTGGAACGCAGCGTGGCCGGCTGGAAGGAAATTGAATACGAGGTAATGCGGGACAGCGCCGATAACTGTATTACCATCTGCAACATGGAAAACCTGGATCCGGTAGGCATACATACGGGGGACAGCATAGTTGTGGCACCGTCCCAGACCTTGAGTGACAAAGAATACCAGATGCTGCGGGCGGCGGCGCTGAAAATTATTCGGGCCCTGAAAATAGAAGGGGGCTGTAATGTTCAATTTGCCCTGAACCCTAACAGTTTCGAATACGTTGTTATCGAAGTAAACCCCAGGGTAAGCCGGTCCAGTGCTTTAGCTTCCAAAGCCACCGGATACCCCATAGCCAAGATGGCAGCCAAGATAGCCATAGGGCTGCATTTGAACGAAATAACCAACCCTGTAACGGGGAAGACGACAGCCTGTTTTGAACCGACGCTGGATTACGTGGTAGTGAAGATTCCCCGCTGGCCCTTTGACAAGTTTGCTACCGCCGACCGCCGGCTGGGCACCCAGATGAAGGCAACAGGCGAAGTTATGTCTATTGACCGCAGTTTTGAAGCTGCGTTAATGAAGGCTATCCGCTCGCTGGAAATAGGTGTCTATGGATTGAGATTAAAGAATTCCGCCCGTTGGACAGATATGGAAATCGAAGACAAACTGGCTAACGGCGATGACGAACGGCTCTTTGTTATTGCCGAAGCCTTTCGCAGGTGTATGACCGTCCGGGAAGTGGCCCAGCTTTCCAAAATTGACAATTGGTTTTTATGGAAGATTAAAAAACTGGTGGATATTGAGCAGGCCCTACAGAGTTCAGGAGGCAACCCCGCAACCGAGCTGCTTCGGGAGGCCAAGGTGAATGGTTTTTCTGATTACAACATAGCTCAGTTGACGGGTTTACCTGAGCCAGAGGTCAGGGAAATGCGCAAGAGAGCCGGCATAATCCCTGTTTACAAAATGGTGGACACCTGCGCCGCCGAATTTGAAGCGGCTACTCCCTACTATTATTCAACTTACGATGATGAAGATGAAGTGGTCGTCAGCGAAAGAAAAAAAGTCATTGTGCTGGGTTCCGGTCCCATCCGGATCGGTCAGGGCATAGAGTTCGACTATTGTTCGGTTCATTCAGTCTGGGGTTTAAAGCAGGAGGGAATAGAATCGATAATCATTAACAATAACCCGGAGACGGTCAGTACTGACTTCGATACTGCCGATAAGCTCTATTTTGAACCACTGACCTTTGAAGACGTTATGAATATTATTGAAAAAGAAAAGCCTTACGGGGTGATCGTCCAATTTGGCGGTCAGACAGCCATCAACCTGGCCGGTGACCTTTCCGGGGCAGGAGTACGTGTGCTGGGAACTCCGGTAGCCCAGATAGATGAAGCTGAAGACAGGGAAAAGTTCGAACGCCTGCTGAGAACCCTGGCGATTCCCCAATCGGAAGGGAAAACGGCCTTCACGGTTAAAGAAGCCCAAGAAATCGCTGAAAAGTTAGGTTACCCCGTTTTGGTTCGCCCTTCCTACGTACTTGGCGGCCGGGCCATGGAGATAGTGCATAATACCGGTGAACTCCTGAAATATATGGAAACTGCCGTTCAGGTATCACCGAAGCACCCGGTGCTGGTGGACAAATATATACGGGGAAAAGAAGTAGAGGTTGATGCTATCGGCGACGGGGAAAATATCCTGATTCCCGGCATTATGGAACACATTGAACGGGCCGGTGTGCACTCCGGCGACAGTATCGCCTGTTATCCGGTACAGACATTGACACAGGAGGAACAGCAAAAGGTCATCGATTATACTACCCGGATAGCTAAAGCTTTAAAAATTTGTGGGTTGATCAACATCCAGTATGTGGTGGGTGAAGAGGAGGTATATGTTTTAGAGGTTAACCCGCGGGCATCCCGTACCGTGCCCGTTCTGAGCAAGGTTACCGGCGTGCCCATGGTTTCCGTGGCTGCCCGGGCCATGGTAGGGCGCTCTCTGCGGGAACAGGGTTATCCAACGGGTCTGTGGAAACTGCCTAACCATGTTACCGTAAAGGCCCCCGTATTCTCTTTTGAAAAGCTTACGCAGGTAGACATATCTCTGGGCCCGGAGATGAAATCCACCGGTGAAGTTATGGGTGTGGACCGCAGTTTTGCTCATGCCTTATACAAAGCCATGCTGGCGGCCGGGTTGAGATTCAGCACTGCAGGCGCCATATTGGCGGCTATTGCCGATAAAGATAAGCAGGAGGCCGTGCCTATCATAAGACAATACGCCGACATGGGTTTTGCTGTCTTTGCCACCGAGGAAACAGCCAAAGTTCTGCAGGCTGAAGGGATTCCCGCCCAACCTGTCCTGGGGCAGTTGGACCCCTTGCACCTGATTCGCGAAGGGCGGGTGCAGTTTGTGATCAATACCCCTACCAAAGGTAAAGTACGCGGCAGGCTGGGCTTCAGTATCAGGCGTACAGCAGCGGAATTCAGGGTGCCCTGTTTCACTTCCCTGGATACGGCGGCAGCGGTCTTAAAAATTCTGGAGTTTCTCCGCCGGGGAGAAGAACCCTATCCTGTTTCCATGGACGACTTTACAGCCCACGTCAGAGATAGAGGCTAAAGAACCTAAAAAATATTGTATAGTTTGCCTTATTAAGGTAAACTAGTAACGTGACAGGAGGGAATGCCATGATTCCGCATACAACTTTAAAGGGAAAGGACCTACTTGCCCTATACGCGTTAACCGGGGAAGAAATAATGGATATATTGAAATTTGCTGCAGAACTCAAGCAAAAGCAGAAAGAGGGGATACCCCATCCCCTTTTGGCCGGGAAGACGCTGGCCATGATTTTTACCAAGTCTTCCACCAGGACCAGGGTATCCTTTGAAGTAGCCATGCACCAGTTAGGGGGCTATCCCCTGTTCCTGAGCGGCCAGGAACTGCAGTTGGGCCGCGGCGAGACTATTGCCGATACAGCCCGGGTATTGTCCCGTTATGTAGACGGGATCATGATCCGCACCTATGCCCATTCCGATGTGGAGGAACTGGCCAGGTACGCTGATGTGCCCGTCATTAACGGGTTAACCGATTTAAACCACCCATGCCAGGTCCTGGCCGATTTCCAGACCATTATAGAGCACAAAGGTTGTCTGGAAGGATTGAAGCTGGCCTATGTGGGAGACGGCAACAATGTCTGTCATTCCCTGCTGAACGGATGTGCCAAGGTGGGGATGCATATATCTGTTGCCACGCCCAAAGGATATGAGCCCGATGCTGAGATAGTGCGGAAGGCCATGGCCGATGCCCGGCTCAGTGGAGCTGTGGTGGAAATTCTGGAAGACCCCTGCCAGGCCGTTAAAGATGCCGACGTAATATATACCGATGTCTGGGCCAGTATGGGTCAGGAAGCGGAACACGCCGAGCGGCTGAAAATATTCAGACCTTATCAGGTCAATTCTGACCTTGTCAAAAGAGCCAGGCCCGACTACCTGTTTATGCACTGCCTGCCGGCCCACAGGGGAGAGGAAGTGGCGGCAGAAGTAATCGACGGCCCCAATTCTGTTGTTTTTGACGAGGCCGAAAACAGGCTGCATGCGCAGAAAGCCGTGCTGGCGCTGACAATAGGGTAGTAAGTGGTCACTGGCCACTGTGCAGAAAATATCTGGGAAGGGAGTTTTAATCATGGCCAAAAAAGTTGTGCTTGCGTATTCCGGAGGTTTGGATACCTCAATTATCATTCCCTGGTTAAAGGAAAATTACGGTTACGAAGTTATTGCCATGGCTGCCGATGTAGGCCAGGGAGAGGAACTGGCACCGTTAAATGAGAAAGCTATCAAAACAGGGGCCAGCAAGATTTACATAGAAGACCTGAAAGAAGAATTTGTCACCGATTTCGTCTGGCCTACCTTGAAAGCGGGGGCTGTATATGAAGGTAAATACCTGCTGGGTACAAGTTTTGCCCGCCCGCTCATTGCCAAACGTCTGGTGGAAATCGCCCGGCAGGAGGGTGCTGAAGCCGTGGCCCACGGAGCCACCGGCAAAGGCAATGACCAGGTGCGGTTTGAACTAACGGTAAAGGCACTGGCGCCCGATTTGAAAATTATCGCGCCCTGGCGTGAATGGGATATCAGGTCCAGGGAGGATGCTATCGAATATGCGGAAGCCAGGGGTATCCCCATTCCCGTGAAAAAAGGCCATGCTTACAGTATGGACCGGAACCTCTGGCATTTAAGCCACGAAGGAGAAGACCTGGAAGACCCATGGAACGAGCCCAAGGACGAAATGTTGTTAATGATTATCCCCCCGGAAAAGGCTCCCGATAAACCGACTTACGTAGAAATCGAGTTTGAAAAAGGTGTTCCGGTTAAGGTTGATGGAAAGGCTTACGGGCCAGTTGAACTGATTCAGTATTTGAACGAAGTTGCCGGCAAAAACGGCGTGGGTATAGTGGACATGGTAGAAAACCGGCTGGTGGGCATGAAGTCCAGGGGTGTTTACGAAACTCCGGGCGGAACCGTTCTGTATGCGGCCCACCGTGAATTGGAGCTTTTGTGTCTGGACAGGGAAACCTTGCATTACAAGGATCTGCTGGCGCAGCGCTATGCAGAACTGGTATACTATGGTATTTGGTACCATCCGTTGCGCGAAGCTCTTGATGCCTTTGTGGATGTGACCCAGAAAACAGTCACCGGTACGGTGCGGATGAAGCTGTATAAGGGTAGTTGTACGCCGGCCGGCAGTAAATCGCCTTATTCCTTGTACAATGAGGAGTTGTCCACCTTTGGGCGCGATGAGGTATATAATCAGAAAGACGCTGAAGGCTTCATAAACCTTTTTGGCTTGCCTTTAAAGGTGCGGGCCTTGATGGAGCTGAAGTCCGGACTGAGAAAATAATTGTTTTACAAAGTATCAGGACAAAGGTTTGATGCTTTATGTTGTATTTATTGTGGGGACTTCTGGTATTAATGGCGGTTATGGGAATTTCTCTCGGCCTGTTTTACTATTTTAAGGCCGAATATGTTGTGGACAGGCGGGTCAAAAGGATGAACTTCCCTCTCCACGACAATGACCCGGAGTTTCGGAAATGGTTTAAAAAGGAATACGAGACCCAGGTGAACCGGACCAGAAAAGTGGGTAAGATGCTATTCATTATTGAAGTGATATGGTTGATTATCATACTGGCGCTTTTTATCAGCGGCAGCGGTACTTTGACCAAATAAGGGGTTGAAATAAGTTGAAATTATGGGGTGGCAGGTTTCAAAAGGAAACGGACAAGCTGGTGGAGGATTTCCATTCTTCCATTGCCTTTGACCGGAGATTAGCTAAGCAGGATATCAGAGGAAGTATTGCTCATGCCCGTATGCTGGGGAAGCAGGGCATTATATCACCGGAAGAGGCAGATAAAATAATAGCAGGTTTGCAATCCATTTTGGCCGACATAGAAGGCGGCAAAGTGGAGTTTGAGATAGGCGCCGAGGATATCCACATGAATATAGAAAAGCTTTTAACGGAGCGGATTGGCGATGTAGGGCGCAAGCTGCACACAGCACGCAGTAGAAATGACCAGGTAGCCCTTGATATTCGTATTTATCTGAAGCAGGAAATCAGGGAGATCGAGGCTTTACTGGTCAATCTGCAGGAAACCTTGCTGGAGATGGCAGAGAAGCACCTGTATACTGTTATGCCCGGTTATACCCACCTGCAGCGGGCTCAGCCAATCACCTTTGGGCACCACCTGATGGCTTATTTCCAGATGTTCAAGCGGGATATAGAACGCATGCAAGACTGCTTTAAGAGAACTGACGTTATGCCATTGGGGTCCGGCGCTTTGGCCGGGACAACTTTTCATCTGGACAGGCAGGCTGTGGCTGCGGAACTGGACTTTTCGGCCATCAGTGAAAACAGCCTGGATGGGGTCAGTGACCGTGACTTTGCCATAGAGTTTTGTGCTGCTGCTGCTATACTGATGATGCATATGAGCCGGTTCTGTGAAGAAATAATTTTATGGGCTTCAGCGGAATTTCAGTTTATTGAGCTGGACGACGCTTATTCCACAGGCAGTAGTATCATGCCACAGAAAAAGAACCCCGATGTGGCGGAACTTATTCGGGGTAAAACGGGCCGTGTATATGGCGACCTGATGGCGCTTCTGACAGTAATGAAGTCTTTACCCCTGGCTTATAACAAGGACATGCAGGAAGATAAGGAAGCATTATTTGATGCCATTGATACGGTAAAAGGCTGTCTCCTGGTCTTTACGCCAATGGTAGAGACGATGCGTGTAAACAGGGAAGTCATGGCCAGGGCTGCCAGCGGCGGATTTACCAATGCCACGGAAGTGGCTGATTACCTGGCCAAAAAAGGGGTGCCTTTCAGAAAAGCCCATGAAATTGTAGGCAAGCTGGTGCTGGGTTGTCTGGAAAAAGGTAAATCTCTGGACCAACTGACCGTTGCAGAGTACAAAGAGGCCTCGCCACTCATCGAGGAAGATATCTATGATGCCATAAACATAGAGAAATGTGTGGCGGCCAGAAAAGTTTCCGGCGGTCCCGCCCCTGAGGCCGTTTTGGAATCCATCAAATCCGGGCGCGCCTGGCTGGAAAGGGTAAAAAATATCGCTTCTTGAATTTCAACGTAGCCGGTTGTATACTAAAAAGAATAGGATATGTTTGAAAATTCTATATCATTGGTTTTTGAGGGGAGAGAGCAAGAATTGAAAATTATTGTGCAGAAATTTGGCGGTACTTCTGTGGCAACGGCAGAAGCCAGGCACAAAGCCATGGAAAAGATTATCCGGGCTAAAAATGAAGGTTTTGCACCGGTGGTGGTTGTTTCAGCTATGGGTAGAAAGGGACAGCCTTATGCCACCGATACCCTCATAGATTTAGTGAAATCAATTGATAAGGAAATAGAACCACGGGAATTGGATCTGCTGATTTCCTGCGGGGAAATTATTTCTTCCGTTGTTTTAGCCCATTCCTTAAAAGCCAAAGGATATCCCGCTGTGGCTCTGACGGGGGCGCAGGCCGGAATACTTACTGACGACAATTATGGAAATGCGCAAATTGTGAACATAGACCCCACACCGATTAAGAAATATGTCGAGGAAGGCAAAATCGTTGTAGTGGCCGGTTTCCAGGGTTGCAGTTCCAATGGGGATGTAACCACTCTTGGGCGGGGCGGCAGCGATACGACGGCAACTGCCCTAGGGGCAGCTATTAAGGCTGAGTTTGTCGAAATTTATACTGACGTTGATGGGGTAATGACCGTTGATCCCCGTTTAGAACCGGAAGCCAATATCTTGAAAGATATTACATACAAAGAAATTTGCGAAATGGCTTACCAGGGGGCCAAGGTTATTCATCCCAGGGCTGTGGAGGCAGCTATGTCCGGGCATGTGCCCATAAAGATCAAAAATACATTTAGCGATGCGGAAGGGACGTTAATTACTGATAGGGCGGCAGCAAGGGTAATTACAGGATTGGCTCATATCGCAGATCTCTCCCAGATCCGGGTAGTTTTGAGCGAAGAAGCCATTCAAATGGCCAAGGTCAGGGTCTTCAAGTTAATGGCGGAAGCTAAGATAAGCCTGGATTTGATCAACGTTGGGTCTGATTCTCTGCATTTTGTGGTCAGTTCCGAACAGGCCCCAAAAGCGCTGAATATATTGCAGGAGGCGGGATTTGATGCCAGGGTTAGAGCCGGCTGCGCCAAAGTATCCATTATCGGAGCAGGTATGGAAGGCGTACCGGGCGTTATGGCGAAGGTTATGGAGAGCCTTGATAAAGCAGGTATCAACGTACTGCAGACATCTGACTCCGACATCACTATTTCCTGCCTGGTAAAAGAAGAAGACATGGCTGATGCCGTCAAAGTTCTGCACAATGCCTTTGGGCTTAACCAACAATCAGACGGAGAAGAAAATTCCGAGCAAATTTTATAAAAATTGTCTTGACATACAGGAAGAGAATTTTGTATACTAGATTCAAATTTATTTGCGGCAAAGATAATGAAGGGGAGGAGAAACATTGAATTTCAGGCTGCAGAGAGCCGGAGTAAGGTGCAAGTCCGGCGCCGAAACAATGTTTCAGGATCACCCCGGAATCGTCTTACGAACGGCTGAAAAGCTCAGTAGTTTCGACCGGTTGACATCCGTTACAATGTCGTGGTGAATACATAAGTGGCTGTGTGTTTTGATGCGCGCAGCAAGCAGGGTGGTACCGCGGAAGGTTTAACCTCTCGTCCCTGGCAGATTTCTAACTATGCCCGGATGAGGGGTTTTTCTTTATATATAGGGTAGTTTAAAAGGGTCTATAAATTTCATAATATACAAATTTCAATTTTAAACGGGGGGATGGACATGATTATCTATCTAGACGGTAAGTATGTACCAAAAGAAGAGGCTGTTGTTTCCATTTTTGACCATGGCCTGCTGTATGGTGACGGTGTGTTCGAGGGGATTAGGGCCTATCACGGCCGGGTTTTCCGCTTACAGGAACACCTGGTTCGCCTTTACGAATCAGCAAAATCAATTATGTTAGAGATACCGGTAACGATTGAGGAAATGGAAGAAATTGTCCTCGAGACCCTGCGCAGGAATAATCTGCGGGATGCTTACATAAGACTCGTTGTTACCAGAGGTGTGGGCGACCTGGGGCTGGATCCCCGTAAATGCTCCAAACCGACCCTTTTCTGCATCGCTTCCTCTATTCAGCTTTATCCCAGTGAACTTTATGAAAAGGGGCTGGAAGTTATAACAGTTCCCACGAGGCGGAATATTAGCGATGCTTTGAGTCCACGTATCAAATCACTGAACTACCTCAACAATATCATGGCCAAAATTGAAGCCAACCTGGCCGGTACTTTGGAAGCGATAATGCTGAATGCTGAAGGATATGTGGCAGAAGCTACAGGCGACAATGTTTTCCTGGTCAAGAACGGAGTGCTGATTAGCCCTCCAAATTACGCCGGATTGCTTGAAGGCGTAACAAGAAACGCCGTAATGGAATTGGCCGGGAAAGAGGGAATTGAAGTGAAAGAAACTCTCTTTACCAGGCATGATATTTATATTGCAGACGAGGTATTCCTTACAGGCACTGCCGCAGAAATTATTCCCGTTGTGAAAGTAGACGCCAGGACCATTGGCGATGGCAAACCCGGTCCGATTACCGCCAAGCTTACGGAAGCTTTCCATAAACTGACCGAAATTGACGGGCCCAAGATTTTTCCCGAGGAATAACTCCTATTGATGTAAAATTAAGGGAGAGGATAACATGCGTAGCGATTCTGTAACCAAGGGTCTGGAAAAAGCCCCCCACCGGTCTCTGTTTAAAGCCATGGGTTATACCAATGAGGAACTGTCCAGGCCGCTGATTGGTGTGGTTAATGCACATAACGAAGTTATCCCGGGCCATTATCATCTAAATGAACTAGCAGAAGCGATAAAGGCCGGCATACGCATGGCCGGAGGTACACCCATAGAGTTCCCGGCAATCGGGGTCTGTGACGGCATAGCGATGAACCATGCCGGCATGAAGTATTCCTTGGCCAGCCGGGAGTTAATTGCCGATTCCATTGAGATTATGACGCAGGCCCACGCTTTTGACGGCCTGGTATTGATACCCAACTGCGATAAGATCATCCCCGGGATGCTAATGGCGGCGGCCCGGCTCAATATTCCCACCGTCGTGGTCAGCGGTGGGCCCATGTTAACAGGCAAATACAGAGGCCGCGAAGTATCTCTCAGCAACATATTTGAAGGCATCGGCGCAGTGCGTGCCGGCAGGATGACTGAGGAAGACCTGGCGGAAATGGAAGAGTGCGTATGCCCGGGCTGCGGTTCCTGCGCCGGCATGTTTACCGCCAATACCATGAACTGCCTGACGGAAGTACTGGGCATGGGTCTGCCGGGTAACGGTACCATACCCGCTGTTTATTCCGGTCGCAGGCGACTGGCCAAATACGCCGGTATGCAGATTATGGAGCTGGTGAAAAAGGATATTAAGCCGCTGGATATCATGACAGAAAAGGCCTTCCAAAACGCCATTGCAGTGGATATGGCCCTTGGTGGTTCTACCAATACAATATTGCATTTACCGGCTATTGCCAATGAATGTGGTTTTGAGCTAAGCCTGGATCTATTTCAGGAGATAAACGAAAAGACACCGCAATTATGTAAACTGAGCCCTTCCGGTACCCATCATATTCAGGATCTGGACGAAGCAGGCGGTATCCCGGCTGTTATGGCTGAATTAAGTAAAAAAGGGCTTATTCATCTAGACCTTTTGACAGTAACAGGCAAAACAGTGGGTGAAAACATTACCGGTTGCTCCATTCTAAACCCGGAAGTTATTCGGCCCCTGGGCAATCCCTACAGCGAAACGGGCGGATTGGCAATTTTAAAGGGAAACCTTGCACCACAGGGGGCTGTTGTCAAAAAAGCCGGTGTAGTACCGGAAATGCTGAGGCATTCAGGCCCGGCCAGGGTGTTTGACTCCGAGGAAGAAACCATGTCTGCGCTAATGGCCGGTAAGATTAAAAAGGGCGATGTGATTATAATCCGCTACGAAGGGCCCAAAGGCGGGCCAGGTATGCGGGAAATGCTGACGCCGACGGCTACAGTGGCGGGACTGGGCCTGGATAAAGAGGTGGCGCTTATTACAGACGGTCGTTTTTCCGGCGCTACCCGCGGCGCATCTATCGGGCATGTCTCTCCCGAAGCTGCTGAAGGGGGACCTATAGCTATAGTACAGGAAGGAGATATCATTGAAATAGATATTCCCAACGGTAAACTGAACATCCGCCTCAGTGACGAGGAAATAAAGGAGAGGCTGTCCGGGTGGCAGCCACCCGCGCCAAAGGTGAAGAAAGGATACTTGGCCCGGTACGCCAAAATGGTTACTTCAGCCAGTACCGGCGCAGTTCTGAAGGAATAAGCGATGCGTTTAAAAAAAATAAACGGTGTAGTTTAAAAAAATGAACGGTGCAGTTCTAAAGGAATAATAGCCAGCCGCACTGCACCTTTCTACAATGGAGGTGGGAAGGATGAAGTTTTCAGGCGCCGAGATTCTGGTAAAAAGCTTAATGGAAGAAGGTGTTGATACCATATTCGGATATCCCGGCGGGGCCGTTTTGGAAATTTATGATGCTTTATACCATTCTTCAATTAAGCATTACCTGGTGCGGCACGAACAAGGAGCCATCCATGCTGCTGACGGCTACGCAAGAGCCACGGGAAAACCAGGGGTTTGTTTGGCAACCTCCGGCCCTGGGGCTACCAACCTAGTGACAGGGATAGCCACTGCCTATATGGATTCCGTCCCCATTGTTGCCTTTACGGGGCAGGTAGCTTGCGACCTGATAGGCAGAGATTCCTTCCAGGAAGCAGATATAACCGGTATAACCTTACCTATAACAAAACATAACTTTCTGGTCAAAGATGTTAGGGACCTGGCCCGGACGATTAAAGAGGCATTCCATATTGCTACAACGGGGCGCCCGGGTCCGGTGCTTATAGATATTCCCAAAGATGTTTCCATTAAAAAGACCAAGTTTAAGTACCCGGAAACAGTAGAACTGAGAGGTTACCGCCCCATTTTGTACGGTAACCCCAACCAAATTAGGCAGGCGGCCCAACTGATTATGGACGCAAAACGGCCGCTGATTTACGCCGGGGGTGGGGTAGTTATATCCGGCGCCCATAAAGAACTTCTGGAATTGGCCGAACTGACGGGCTGCCCGGTAACCACCACCCTGATGGGGATTGGAAGTTTCCCGGAAAATCATCCCTTATCACTAGGTATGCTGGGCATGCACGGGACCAAGTATGCTAACTATGCTGTCTGTGAATGCGATCTGTTAATTTCCGTCGGCGCCAGGTTTGATGACAGGGTAACGGGTAGACTTGACGAATTTGCACCACATGCCAAGATTATACATATCGATGTTGACCCGGCGGAAATAGGGAAGAATGTCAGGGTTGATGTGCCAATTGTCGGAGACGTAAAAAATGTGCTTGCCGAAATTAATAAGCAACTTGAACCTCAAAAACATCCCCAGTGGGAAGAACAAATAAGGCACTGGAAAGAAACCTATCCATTAACCTATTCTAAAGAAGGATGCCTGAAACCACAATACGTTGTCGAACAAATTTACGAAGTTACCAAAGGAGACGCCATTATAACCACCGAAGTAGGGCAAAACCAAATGTTTGCCGCCCAATTTTATACTTATACTGAGCCCAGAACCTTTATAACTTCAGGCGGATTGGGGACCATGGGTTACGGGCTGCCTGCCGCCATCGGAGCAAAGGTAGGCCGGCCCGATAAGGTCGTCATCGACATTGCCGGCGATGGCAGTATCCAGATGAACATTCAGGAACTGGCTACCGCTGTTCACAATGAAATTCCGGTTATAGTGGCCATTTTAAATAATAACTTCCTGGGTATGGTCAGGCAGTGGCAGGAGATATTCTATGAAGGGCGTTATTCATACACGGAAATAAGCGGGCCCGATTTTGTAAAACTTGCAGAAGCGTATGGGGCGCTTGGGTTGAGGGTTACAGAGGCTAAAGATGTGAAACCTGCGCTGGAACAGGCTATTGCCGCCAACAAACCGGTACTCATAGACTTTGTGGTGGAACGGGAAGAGAATGCATTTCCCATGGTACCGCCCGGAGGTACTTTGAACCGGATGTTAGGAGGTTGAGAAAATGAGACATACACTGGCTGTTCTGGTAGAAAATAACCCTGGCGTTTTGACCAGGGTAGCGGGACTTTTCAGCCGCCGCGGGTATAATATTGACAGTCTTGCCGTAGGTAGGACAGAGAATGCAAGGATATCCAGGATGACCATTGTCGTAGAAGGTGACGACAATGTGCTGGAACAGGTTACCAAACAACTGAACAAGTTGATTGACGTAATTAAAATCTGTGATATTACATCGGAACAATATGTAGACAGGGAACTGGTGCTGATCAAAGTTGCGGCAGACCCTTCCGTACGTGGAGAGATAATGCAGATTGTCGATATTTTCAGGGCCCGGATAGTAGATATCGGCAGAAAGACCTTGATGATTGAATGTACCGGTGATGAAGGCAAAATCAATGCGATTATTGAATCCCTTAAGCCCTTTGGTATCCGCGAACTTGTCCGCACCGGTAAAATAGCCATGCTCAGGGGCGCAAAATCTACTTCTGTTGACGGAACAGACGACAGCTCAAACGTGATAAACGGGAATTCAAATGATAGGGAGGATGATTAGACCATGAAAATGTTTTACGACAATGACGCTGATTTAGCGTTACTGCAGGGGAAAACCGTAGCGGTCATCGGGTATGGCAGCCAGGGGCATGCCCAGGCTCTGAACCTGAGAGACAGCGGCGTAAATGTAATTATTGGTTTGCGCCGGGACCTACCGGACTGGGATAAGGCTGTAGAGGCCGGTTTTGAGGTTTATCCCGTTGCCGAGGCCGCTGCTAAAGCTGATATTATCCAGATTCTAGTACCTGACCAGATCCAGGGTGACCTGTACAAAAGTGAAATCGCCGAGCATATGACTGAAGGTAAAGCCCTATGTTTCTCCCACGGTTTTAACATACATTTCGGGCAAATTGTACCGCCGGCAAATGTGGATGTATTCATGGTAGCGCCGAAGAGCCCCGGCCATATGGTACGCAGGATGTATCAGGAAGGAGCGGGGGTTCCCGGCCTGGTAGCAGTACATCAGGATTACACCGGCAAAGCAATGGATATTGCCCTGGCTTATGCCAAAGGTATAGGCTGCACAAGAGCCGGAGTATTTGAAACATCTTTTAAAGAAGAAACGGAAACAGACCTGTTTGGTGAGCAGGCTGTCTTATGCGGGGGTGTTTCCGAACTTATTAAAGCAGGTTTTGATACCCTGGTTGAAGCCGGATATGCGCCGGAAATGGCTTATTTTGAATGTTTACACGAATTAAAGCTGATAGTTGACCTGATATACGAAGGCGGCCTAAGTTATATGCGGTATTCAATCAGTGATACAGCTGAATATGGAGATTATGTTACGGGGCCAAGAATAATCACAGAAGAAACCAGACAAGAAATGAGACAAATTCTTTATGAAATTCAATCAGGTCAGTTTGCCCGTGAATGGCTGTTGGAAAATAAGATTAACCGTCCTGTTTTCAATGCCATGAAAAAAGCAGAAGCAGAACACCCAATCGAAGTTGTGGGGAAACGCTTACGGGAAATGATGCCTTGGTTGAAGAAAAAAGGATAAAATTTCACCACAGGGGCCTCAAAACAGGCCCCTGCCTGTTATAAGGGTTCTGGAATAACCCTTTAAGAATAAGTCAGGGTGAATTGAAAATTTTAGGAGGTGAAGGGATGTCCGATAGCAACAAAATTTACATTTTTGATACTACCTTAAGGGACGGCGAACAGTCGCCCGGGGTCAGTTTGAATAACCACGAAAAACTGGACATTGCCCGGCAACTGCAGAAACTGGGCGTAGATATTATAGAAGCCGGATTTCCCATGGCGTCGCAGGGCGATTTTGAGGCAGTGAAAACTATTGCAGAGAATGTGAAGGGAGTAACTATCTGCGGCTTGAGCAGAGCTGCCTTCAACGACATAGACAGGGCCTGGGAGGCCATTAAAGTCGCAGATCAGCCACGCATTCATACCTTCATTGCCACTTCCGATATTCACTTGCAATATAAACTGAGGATGACCAGGCAGCAAGTTATTGAAGCTGCCGTGGCGGCTGTAAAACACGCCAAGAAATATACCTCCGATGTAGAGTTTTCGGCCGAAGATGCCTTCCGCAGCGAGCTGGACTTCTTGTGCCAGGTACTGGAAGCCGCCATTGATGCGGGAGCGACTACCGTGAATATCCCCGATACTGTCGGGTATGCCACTCCTGCCGAATTCGGGCAATTTATCAAAGAGATAAGGGAAAAGGTCCCCAATATTCATAAGGCCAGAATCAGCGTCCATTGTCACAATGACTTGGGTTTAGCTGTGGCCAATTCCCTGGCGGCGGTAGCTAACGGTGCAACCCAGGTGGAATGCACCATTAACGGAATTGGCGAACGGGCCGGCAATGCCGCTTTGGAAGAAGTGGTCATGGCTTTGTATACCAGGAAAAGCCTTTTTAACAAAACCACAGGCATAAATACCCGGGAGATTTACCGGACCAGCCGCCTTGTTACCAATTTAACGGGTATGAAAATACAGCCTAACAAAGCGGTGGTCGGGAAAAATGCCTTTGCTCATGAATCAGGCATTCACCAGGACGGGGTTTTAAAAGAACGCAGTACTTATGAAATAATGAACCCTGAATTGATAGGTTTAAATGTCAATAACATTGTGCTCGGCAAACATTCGGGCCGCCATGCCATCAGGGAACGTCTGGCCGAACTGGGATACGTCCTTGATGATTCGGAATTAAACAAAGCTTTCGAAAAATTCAAAAACCTGGCCGATAAGAAGAAGGAAGTTACCGACGAAGACCTGGTTGCCCTGGTTGAGGAAGAAATAAGAAGCATCCCGGCTACTTACGAATTAGAATACTTACATATATCCAGTGGGACCAGGGTCATTCCCACCGCTACTATAAGCTTGAGCAAAAACGGCGAACCGGTTGAGGACGCTGCCTGCGGCGACGGACCTGTTGATGCTATATACAAAGCGGTGGAGAAAATTACGGGCTTAAACTGCACCTTGCTTTTATATAACCTGAGCGCTGTTACCGGGGGAAAAGACGCCCTGGGCGAAGTTACGGTGAAAATCAGGCCCAACGGTTCGGCCAAAACCTATTTGGGCCGCGGTGTCAGCACTGACGTATTGGAAGCCAGCGCCAAGGCATATATCAACGCAGTAAACAAGGTGGTTTATGACAGAATGCAGGCGGCAGAAGAAGCGGTTGCTTTACCGAAAAAAGAAGGGGTCTGACAGGAATAGCCAGAGTTGCAGTACCAGAAAAGGGAGAGGTGAGAAATATGGGAATGACCATAACCGAAAAAATACTGGCGGCCCATTGTGGGAAAGACAAGGTGGTACCCGGTGAGTTGATTAATTGCAAGGTAGATGTTGTTTTGGGCAACGACATAACTGCCCCGGTAGCGATAAAAGAATTTGAAAAAATCGGCGTGGAAACGGTTTTTGATAAAGATAGGGTGGTACTGGTGCCTGACCACTTTACCCCCAACAAAGATATAAAATCTGCGGAGCAGGCCAAACTGATCCGCGATTTTGCCCGCAAACATAAGATTACCAATTATTTTGAGGTGGGTAAGGTGGGGATCGAACACTGCCTGCTCCCGGAGCAGGGCATTGTCGGGCCCGGCGATGTTGTTATAGGCGCCGATTCCCACACTTGCACCTATGGCGCTCTGGGGGCTTTTTCCACGGGTATCGGTAGTACCGATATGGCGGCAGCGATGGCGACCGGAGAAGTATGGTTTAAAGTTCCCGAATCCATCAAGTTTGTGTTTTATGGCGACCAGCTTAATCCCTGGGTCAGCGGTAAAGACCTGATTCTGTATGTAATAGGCCAAATCGGGGTTGACGGAGCGCTGTATAAAGCTATGGAATTCACAGGACCGGCAATCAGAAACCTTTCCATGGACAGCCGGTTTACGATGGCTAATATGGCTATTGAGGCAGGTGGCAAAAACGGTATAATCGAACCTGACGATATAACATTGGAGTACGTAAAAGGCCGGACAAAGAGGCCATATACCTTATATACCAGCGATCCGGACGCTGAATATTTCGCAGTCTACGAATATGACGTAAAAGACATTGAACCGCAGGTGGCTTTTCCGCACTTGCCCGAAAATACCAAACCAATCAGCCAGGTAGGGCATGTGGAAATTGACCAGGTTGTTATCGGTTCTTGCACCAATGGGCGGATGGAGGACCTGCGTATTGCCGCTGAGGTGTTAAAAGGCCGGAAGGTGCATGACAGAGTAAGGGCCATAGTATTTCCCGGCACTCAGCAAATTTATAAACAGGCTATGCAGGAAGGTTTGTTCGATATCTTTATAGACGCGAATGTTGCTATCAGTACTCCCACTTGTGGTCCGTGCCTGGGTGGACACATGGGCATCCTGGCTAAAGGAGAACGCGCTATAGCTACAACCAATAGAAATTTTGTAGGCCGTATGGGTCACCCGGAAAGCGAAGTTTATTTGTCTAATCCGGCTGTAGCAGCGGCATCGGCCATTCTTGGCCGTATTGCCAGCCCCGAGGAGGTGAAGTAGGATGGAAATCAAAGGAAGGACCTGGAAATTTGGGGCTGACGTGGATACCGATGCGATCATACCAGCCCGCTATTTAAATACTTCTGACCCTATAGAATTGGCAAAACACTGCATGGAGGATGCCGATCCCGAATTTCCGGGCAAGGTGAGGCAGGGTGATATTATTGTCGCTGACAAAAACTTCGGTTGCGGCAGTTCGCGGGAGCATGCGCCTATAGCCATTAAGGCGGCGGGAGTGTCGTGTGTGGTGGCCAAGTCCTTTGCCAGGATTTTTTACCGCAATGCCTTTAATATAGGGCTCCCTATTTTTGAGTCTCCGGAAGCAGTAGACGCTATTCAGGAAGGCGATGAAATAGCTGTCGATACGGAAAAGGGAATTATCACCAACCTCAGAACAGGCCGGCAATTCTCTTCTACTGCCATTCCTCCTTTTATGCAGGAGCTCATTGAAGCAGGCGGTTTAATCAATTACGTAAAAAGGAGGATGCAGAAATGATATGTAAAATTGCAAGCTTACCGGGAGACGGCATAGGAGCCGAAATTGTTCCGGAGGCCATAAAAGCCTTACAGGCGGTAGGCAGAAAATATGGTCATGAATTTGTTTTTACTGAGGCATTGATCGGCGGAGCAGCGCTGGATGCCGTGGGGGTTCCCCTGCCGGAAGAGACGCTGCGTCTTTGTAGGGAAAGTGATGCCGTGCTTTTGGGTGCCATCGGTGGACCAAAATGGGATAACCTCCCCGTGCATTTACGCCCGGAGGCCGGTTCGCTGCTGCCGTTGCGGAAAGAGCTGGGCCTTTATGCCAACCTTAGACCCGTTGTACTTTACGATGCGTTAATTGATGCTTCCACACTGAAAAAAGAAGTCATCCAGGGCACAGATATCCTGGTTATCCGAGAATTGACAGGGGGCCTTTACTTTGGAGAAAAGAAAAGGGAGCAGACCCCTACGGGCCAAATAGCCGTAGATACCCTGGTCTATACTACGGAAGAAATAACAAGGATTGCCCGGCTGGCCTTTGAAACGGCCCGAAAAAGAAAGAAAAAGCTATGTTCCGTAGACAAAGCCAATGTTTTGGAAAGTTCCCGGCTTTGGCGGGAAACTGTTACAGAACTGGCCAGGGAATACCCCGATGTGGAATTAACCCATATGTATGTGGATAATTGTGCCATGCAGTTGGTGCGCTGGCCGAAACAGTTTGATGTAATTGTCACAGAAAATACATTCGGCGACATACTTACCGACCAGGCATCCATGATTTCGGGGTCCCTGGGTATGCTCGCCTCGGCCAGTATTGGCGGAAAAGTGGCCCTTTATGAGCCTAGCCATGGTTCTGCTCCCGATATTGCCGGCCAGAAAAAAGCAAATCCGATTGCAACCATCCTTTCAGCAGCCTTGATGCTGCGGTATTCCTTTAATCTGGAAAAAGAGGCTCAAGACATTGAAAAGGCTATAGTGCGGGTATTGGATAAAGGTTACCGGACTGCCGATATTATGCAGGAAGGCGGTATATTGGTCAATACTGAAGAAATGGGTGACAGGATAGCCGAAGAAATTTTGGAGGCGAAATAAGTAAAGGAGTAGACCGCATATGGGAAAAGTAATCCTTTACGATACAACTTTAAGAGATGGAACGCAGGGAGAAGGAATCTCCTTTTCGGCGGAGGATAAAGTGAAAATTGCCCTGAAACTGGATAAAATGGGCTTTCACTATGTAGAAGGCGGATGGCCGGGTTCTAATCCTAAAGACATGGAATTTTTCCGCATGATTAGAGAATACAACCTGGAACACGCCAAAATTACGGCCTTTGGCTGCACTTGTAAACCGCAGACTTCCCCCGCGGAAGATCCCAATATTCAAAGTATATTGGAAGCCGGCGTACAGGTGGCCACAATTTTCGGTAAAACCTGGGATTTCCACGTAACCCATGCCCTGAAAACAACCCTGGAAGAAAACCTGAAAATGATCAGGGATACGGTAAAGTATTTAAAGAGCAGGGGCCTGGAAGTAATTTATGATGCCGAACATTTTTTTGACGGGTATAAGAGCAACGCAGATTATGCCATGAAGACTATTAAAGCGGCGGAGGAGGCAGGGGCTGATACTATTTGCCTCTGTGACACCAACGGCGGTTCCATGCCTCACGAAATCAGCGAAATAGTCAGAAGGGTCGTAGATGCGGTGCAGGTACCCATAGGCATTCATGCGCATAACGATTGTGAGCTGGCAGTGGCCAATTCCATTGTGGCTGTTCAGGCGGGCGCTGTCCAGGTCCAGGGCACCATCAACGGTTTTGGCGAAAGGTGCGGTAATGCTAACCTGTGTTCCGTGATACCTAACCTGGTATTTAAATTAAAAATTGATTGTATGGACCGCGACAAACTGCAGGCTCTGACTGAGTTATCCAGGTATGTGAGCGAACTGGCCAATGTGCACCCGGATAACAGTCAGCCCTATGTGGGCAGCAGCGCTTTTGCCCACAAAGGCGGGGTGCACGTCAGCGCTTTGTTAAAAAACCCGGAAACCTATGAGCACATAGAGCCTGGCTTGGTAGGTAACAGTAGAAGGGTTCTGGTTTCTGAGTTATCGGGTATGAGCAATATTATATATAAGGCCGAGGAACTTGACCTGGACCTGGATATGAACCGCACCAATCCGGAGACCAAAAAGATTCTGGAACAGATCAAATACCTGGAAAACAAGGGGTTTCAGTTTGAAGGCGCGGAAGGGTCGTTCGAGCTTCTGATGCGCAAGGCTTTTAACGGCTATCACGAGCCATTTGAACTGCTGGCATTGCGCATAATCACGGAAAAGAGGGAAGCGGGAGTCATTTATTCCGAGGCAATTATCAAATTGAAAGTAGGCGAGGAAATTGTCCATACGGCTGCAGAGGGGAACGGTCCGGTCAATGCCATGGACAATGCTCTGCGAAAAGCTTTGGAAGTATTTTACCCATTCATTAGGGATATGAAGCTGGCCGATTACAAGGTCCGTGTGTTGGATGGCAATGCCGGGACCCGCGCCCAGGTCCGTGTTCTTATCGAGACCCACGATAAGGAACTTGGTTCCTGGGGTACGGTGGGCGTATCGGAAAACATTATTGAAGCCAGTTGGCAGGCCTTGGTGGACAGTCTTGCTTACGGACTGTTAAAAAAGAAAAAGGAAACAGAAAAATAATATTTATCGACAGCCTGAACCGGGAAAAATTCCCGGTTTTTTCTTTTACTTGGAAAGTGAACCGCGCGGGAAGGTTTTTTTAAGTTGTATATGTTTTTTGTCAAATGGGCGTAAGCGGTTATATAACCTGTTTAAACAATGGGCGAACGGTCGGGGAACAGACGGCGAATGGTTTTGTGAACAGTCAGCGAATGGCAAGTCGGCTACAACAGCTAATAAATTTCCCGTTTAGAGTGGTTTAAGGTCTTTAGCTTAGCTATTATGGCAATTCCCGCCCAAAAAATAGATAAATCAGGCTCCTGTATATTAAAATGTAACTAATCCCAAGCCCGTGTCTAACCAACTTTACAAAAAATGCGTTTTTTATAAACTTCTTAAGAAAGGGGGGAGGTTGGATTAATCATCCGTTCCCGGACTTTTTAAATTAATTATTCGGGCAGTTATTTGAAATTTTAAAAAGGGGGAAATAAAATGGATACCAATGCTAATGCTATTGAAAATCGAGTGTTTTACCCGTCTGAAGAGGTTGTCAAGAATGCTAACGCCACACCGGAACTTTATGAGGAGGCTAAAAAAGACCGGCTTGGTTTTTGGGACAGAATGGCTAAAGAACTGGTTACCTGGTTTGAACCTTATGATAAGGTACTGGATGACAGTAATCCTCCTTTCTATAAGTGGTTTACAAACGGAAAACTGAACGTATCTTATAACTGTGTTGACCGTCACGCCAAATCGGAAAAGCGCAATAAAGCAGCTATCTGCTATGAGAGTGAAATTGGGAAGAAGGTTGTATTGACATACGGACAACTGTACCGGGAAGTGAACATGTTTGCCAGCGCTCTGTCCAAACTGGGCGTTAAAAAAGGCGACCGGGTCTGCCTGTATATGCCGATGATTCCGGAAGCTGCTATTGCCATGTTGGCCTGCACCCGGATCGGCGCTCCTCACTCCATTGTATTCGGCGGATTTAGTTCCGATTCCCTCCGCGATAGGATCAACGATGCCAAGGCCAAAATACTCATTACTGCGGACGGTAACTTCCGTAAGGGCGCGCCGTTTCCATTAAAGAAAAACGCCGATGAAGCCCTTAAAGAAACACCGACCGTAGAAAAAGTTGTTGTCGTGCAAAACGCCGGCAATGAAATCGAGATGGTAGAGGGCCGTGACGTTTGGTATCACGAAATAATGGCCACCGCGGATACTTACTATGAACCCGAAAAAATGGACGCCGAAGATATGCTTTTCATCCTTTATACCTCTGGTTCAACCGGGAAGCCTAAAGGCGTTGTGCATACTACCGGCGGGTACCTCGTACAGACGCAGGCCACAGTGAAGTATGTTTTTGATTTAAAAGAAACTGACGTTTACTGGTGTACGGCAGATATCGGCTGGATTACCGGCCACAGTTATGTTGTTTATGGTCCGCTGGCTCTGGGTATGACTACCTTCATGTATGACGGTACTATTGATTATCCTGACAAGGACAGGATGTGGGATATGGCTGAAAGATGGGGAGTAAACGTATTTTATACGGCTCCCACCGCCATTCGTACCTTCATGAAATGGGGTACTGAGTATCCCAAGAAGCACGATTTATCTCAGCTCCGGCTCCTGGGCACTGTTGGCGAGCCGATCAACCCGGAAGCCTGGATGTGGTACTACGAGAATATCGGCGGTGGCCGTTGCCCAATTATGGATACGTGGTGGCAGACCGAAACAGGCGCCCATATGGTCACGCCATTGCCTATCACTCCGCTGAAACCGGGTACAGCCACTATTCCATTCCCAGGCATTGAAGTGGATATTGTTGATGAAAACAAACAACCATCAGACCGGGGATATCTGGTAGTCAAGTCTCCTTGGCCCTCCATGTTAAGAACCATTTACGGTGATGACCAGAGATACATTGACCAGTACTGGAAGCGGTTCGGCGACTATTATTTCGCCGGCGACGGCGCCAAGAGAGACGAAATGGGTTATATCTGGGTAACGGGTCGTGTTGACGACGTACTGAACGTATCTGGTCACCGCCTTGGTACCGCTGAGATTGAAAGCGCCCTTGTTGAATGCGAAGAAGTGGCTGAAGCTGCTGTCATTGGTAAGAAGCACGATGTTAAAGGCGAATCGGTATGTGCCTTTGTGACCCTGAAAGATGGTTTCGAAGGAACGCCGGAACTTGTTGAAAAACTCAGAAAGCATGTGGGCGTGAAGATTGGTCCCATTGCCAGACCCGACGACATTATCTTTACCGCTGCGTTGCCCAAGACCCGTTCCGGTAAGATTATGCGCCGTCTGTTAAGGGATATTGCCGAAGGTCGTGCTCTGGGCGACATAACTACATTGGCTGATCCGGGCGCAATGCAGGAGATTGCTGCCAAATATGCCGGCAAGGAAGACTAAAATGGAAAAAATAGAAGGCCCTGGCCGGCGGTGATTTACCGCCGCAGGGCCTTTTTATATAGCTAGGGAGGAAGGGTTGGTGGGGTGGCCCGGCTACCCCGGAGCTTTGTGCTGGAGAATGGCGGCAGGGTAGGATGGTGTCTCCGCTACCTGGGAGCTTGGTGCTGC
>NZ_JBSQAT010000014.1:0-65743 GCF_059412445.1 Thermincola sp. GK-1 | reverse complement strand
CTAATTCTTCGGTTCCGGCGACAGCCGGTTCCTGTTGGGCTATACTGGTGACGGCTATATCGGTGACATGGGATTTGATCAATACCCGCCGGGTGTTATTCTGCCAGTTGATGTCTTTGAGAGTGGGTTCCTGGGGCCATATTTTGGCCTCGATTAAACTGTTTTGCCCCATTTTTTGGCCATGCCAGGTAAAAGGTAGAGTTATTGTTTCGCCGGGTTTTAAAGCTACCGTCCGTTCATGGATGCCGGATACAGGCCAGCCGTTATGGGTTAACCCCAGTTTTACTTCTACCGGGCCGGGGAAGTTTGCCTTTAATCCGTAAGTTACCGTGCCGTGGTATTCCTGGCCCGGCTCGGTTAGCGCAGTTCCCGGAGTAATATTAGCCACATACGCATCAGGCAGCGGTTTAACGGTTAATGGAACGGTAAGCCGGTTATCAGCGTAAACGAGGCCCGTATCTCCCTCGTACAGGTACCTGAAGCCCGGCCAGTCATTGACCCCGACCGTCAGGCTTTTTGATTGGGGTTGGGCAGTCCAGTCAAACTGGGCAACTATCTCTGCCCTGTTAGCATTAAAAGTAACGGTTTGGTACTTATAGCCCACCGGCGCACCCCAGGGAAAAGCGCTTATTAACCCGCCTATGGAACCGCGCCCTGATTTATATTTTAAAACAGCTTTGTGATGGGTTTGGTCAATCTGGTGGGCGGCTCCAATAAAGATGGGTAGCTTCGGCGGCGGCCTCTTAATCCATTCGTTTTCCGCAGCAATACCGAAGGTCACCGTGGCGGTGTACCTGGTGAAGGGTTCGGCGGTGTAAACCGTTGCACCCGTTGTAGGATCCGTTTCTACCGGAGTGCCGGGGTCGAAGTCTTTTACGTACAGGTTCGGTACCCAATCTACAAATACACTTTCCGGCGCTATTGGGATGGTCCGGTACAAAATACCCTGTCCGTCGTGCTCATCGTGCCAGGCGATACCCCAGCCCCAACCCCAGAAGGTGGGCGGCTGCAGCACGTGTACGTACTGTTCCCAGGGTACTGTCTCATCCCCGCGGAACTCATCCCCGTGCATTAATTTTAAACCCCACCAGATGTTTTGCCGCCATTCGGGTTTGGGTTCAAAATATGGAACATGTACAATTTTTTCTCCACGAATGTTGTTCCAATCTATAACATTAGGATTTGTCCAAGGGTGAGAAATCCATTTATTATCATCCAGATATTTGTTTTTTGGCTGTACATCGTTAGGCCAATTTAAATTTGGGATATGCTCGCCAAACCTGTTATACCCCGAATACCGATATTCTCCATTTTGGGGTTTTTCCCCGGGTCTTCCGTGCGGTGAGCCGTAAAAGAGCAGATGGGTGTTATTGAATTCAGGGTAAATCTCTATATTCAAAAACCTTTGGTTTTCCGGAATGGCTTTTGTTTGCGGAGTATCAACAAAATATTCTATCGGGATGCCGCCTTCCAGTTTTAGATAGTTATTGTCGTCAATTTTTGCTTCGGTTATTGTTAAAGGTGGTTTTACCGGTGGGACATATTTTTCTGTGTTTCCCCAGGTCAGTCCGGCAAAACCAAACATAGCCACTAATACCATGAATAAAACAAGATTTCTTTGGCCAATTTGCAACCTATTTCACCCCCGGCTGCCACACTGTGATTTGAATAACAAAGTCACCTGAATTTGAAGCAACATATACCTTTTGGTCATTGAAAATCCACCATTTTGCAGGCACTTCCGACCATTCGTCCTTTTTCTGACGTATGTATTCTGTTACTTCTTTAGCCGGCCCAGGTCCGAATTTACTGGCCAAAATCTTATAAACATCATTAAATTGAGGTTCCAGCTCTTTACCAAGTGTTACAGTAAGATTAATATCAACCTTATTAAGATTATTGTCCGGGGGATCTATTTCAACAATTACGTCCGTCCCCTCCGGAATCGTATATCCATTATTCACCGTGATCTTCACGGTCCTGGTCTTGGCAAGCCACTCCACCGTGGCGCCCAGGCATTCGCTGATGAAACGCAGGGGGACCATGGTCCGGCTGCCGGCAATCACCGCCTTGGTATCGAAATACCTGGTCCGGCCGTTAACGGCGGCTTTGCTTTCGCCGATTTTCAGGGTGATAGTCCTGTCTTCTTTGCTGATGGTGACAACTCTGGTTTCGCCGTTCCAGTCCACCTTTGCGCCCAAAGCTTCGCTCACAAAACGCACCGGTACCAGGGTGCGGTTGTTTTTATCGATATACGGTTTTTGGTCCGGGAACGCTATTTTGTGATTGTTGACCAGCACCGTGATGTCGCCGGCAGCCTCGGCAACTGCCGCTGTGCTAAAGGTAAGCAGGAGAACAAGGACAAGCAAATTAATGCATTTTTTCATCTGAAAAACCCTCCCCACAAAGCAAAAATACGTCTATATTATACCTGAACCACCATTAACTGCCAATACATTTATCACATTATTCTGAAATTTTCTTCGGTGCCAGATAAGTTGCGCAAGCACTGCTGACCGGTGGCAGGTGGCCGCTCAACCCCACTCGGCCTGCGGCCTCGGGGGTAAAAAGGTAGTTTGCCCTGCGGGCAAACTTCATTAATTTAACAAAACCACAAAGATACCCATGCCGCTAGCGCTGCATCCGTTGTACCTGTGGAAGGGTGGGGTGGGGTTCTCAGGCTACCGTTAAGGAGCGACTGCGCCCGCAAAACCACAGCCAGGCAGGCGGGGGGTTCCCGCATGTTCGAAGATGGCGAAGGCCGCCGGGAAGTCCGGCGCTCAACTTATGCAGGGCGCCCCAGGCTGTCGATAAGGGAGGTTAAATGTTTTCCGGAGCGGGGCTTAAATCGTCCATCGATCCGCGAGCCGCGTAAGCGGGAGCGGTTATCCGATGGAGATTTCGCCCGGAGCGGAGGAATCATTTAACCTCCCCTTTTCCAATCTGCGGCACGCAACATATGCTGAGTAACCGGACGGGAGGCGGCCTGGCTTTTGAGAAATGCAACACGAGCCATCGAGTTCGGGAACACTGCCTGCCTGACCAGGTTTTGCAGCACAAAGCTCCTTGGTAGCGGAGAACCCACCCGCCCTTCCGTGGTCGAAGGAAGGCGTAGCCTCGGAGCAACGGTTGTTGCACCGGTGCAGCAGCTTACTGCAGGTCAACGGTACAGCGGCAATCATAATTATTTATCATTTTGCAGTTATTGCATTAAATAATTTTATCATTAAAATAAAGGAATTTGTTTGCTTTACAGAAAATATATATTTCCTGTCACTCAATTATGAACTTTTTGGAAAGGGGAGACAGACCGTGAGTAATGATTGGCGTCAGATGTGGAAAGACCTTGGTATGGATTTAGAGAAGCATGATGAATTTTTGGCTCCTGTGCCGGAAGTATACGGAAAGCTCTTTATGGCTCAGGAGAACAGGCCCAAAGGTATGGGTTACTTTGATTTTGTGGTAGGAGATATTCACGGCATCAGAGTGAAGGAATTAGTGGACCATAAAGCCAACGGCGGAAAAGTAGTCGCCTCCTTCTGCGTTTTTGTGCCGGATGAGATAATTACCGCTGCCGGTGGCGTCAGTATCGGCCTATGTGCCGGGGCCCAGTTTCCTGTTCCCACCGGGGAACAAGTGTTGCCAAGAAATTTGTGCCCGTTGATTAAAGCCAGTGTCGGTTTCAAACTCGACCGCATCTGCCCTTATTTTCAGGTAGCGGATTTTGTGGTCGGTGAAACCACCTGTGACGGTAAGAAAAAGGCCTGGGAAATTCTTGACGAATTCATTCCTACCCATGTCATGGAACTTCCCCAACGCAGGGCAGAAGCTGATAAAGCCCTCTGGATGGAAGAAATAAGACGTTTTAAAGAAAAAATGGAGAAAGAATCAGGCGTCGCCATAACTGCCGAAAAGCTGGCCGCATCCATCAAAATTGCCAATGAAAAAAGAGCCGCCCTCCAACGGCTCTATAACTGCCGTAAGGCAGACCCGGCGCCCATCTCCGGCAAAGACGTGCTGCTGATAAGTGAGCTGGCCTTTTTTGATGACCCCAGACGTTTTACCCAACAGATCAACGCCCTGTGCGATGAGCTGGAGGAACGGATTGCCAAAGGTGAAGGTATCGCTGAAAAAGGCGCCCCAAGAATCCTTATTACGGGCAGTCCTATGCCGATACCGAGCTGGAAGCTGCACGCCATTATCGAAGGGAGCGGCGCTGTGGTTGTCTGCGAAGAAACATGTACCGGCACCAGGTATTTTGAGACAACAGTACGGGAAGACGGAGCTACTCTCGATGAACAGTTGGCCGCCATCTCTGAGCGTGCCCTGAATATAAACTGTGCCTGCTACACTCCTAACAATGGCCGGATAGAGGACATTCTCCGGCTGGTCAAAGAATACAATGCTGACGGTGTGGTTTATTATAACCTGGCCTTTTGCCAGCCATACAGCATTGAATACCGGAAAGTAGAAAAGGCCCTCCAGGCAGCCGGCATTCCTGTCATAAAAATTGAAAGCGACTTCAGCGAAGAAGATACCGGCCAACTGCAGACCAGAATTGAAGCCTTCCTGGAGATGGTAAAATGATTTATGCAGGTATAGATGTCGGCTCAGTGGCAGCTAAAGCTGTCATCCTGAGTAACGGTAAAATCTTATCGAGGGTCATCCAACCTACGGGCTGGAGCCCCGGGGAAGCAGGGCAAGCCGTCTTCGAAGCAGCTTTGGCGGAAGCGAAAATTACCCGGCAGGACGTGACCCGCATTGTAGGGACGGGTTACGGCCGGGTGGCCCTGGATTTTTTAGACAGGGCAGTAACGGAGATTACGTGTCATGCCTTGGGCGCCAACTATTTTTTCCCCGCCAACAACCTGGTTATCGATATCGGCGGCCAGGACAGTAAGGCCATTCTTATTAACAAAGACGGGAAAGTATTAAACTTCATCATGAATGACAAGTGCGCGGCAGGTACCGGTCGCTTCATTCAGGTTATTGCTATGACCCTGGGCCTTGAGTTAGACCGGCTTAAAGAACTGCCGCCAGCGAAACCGGCAGCTATTAACAGCATGTGCACCGTTTTTGCGGAATCTGAAGTGGTCAGCCTTCTAACCCAGAACGTTCCCAAGGAACGTATTGTTTCAGGGCTATACCGGTCAATAGCCAGGCGAACGGCTGCGATGGCCGCTTCTCTTGGCTCCGTCGGAGGAGTTACCTTTACCGGAGGTGTAGCCCGCATTCCGGGCATGCAGGAAGCTCTTTCCGATGCCCTGGGCTGTCCGGTTAATGTACCTGATAATCCGCAGATAATCGGAGCTCTGGGGGCAGCAATTCTGGCGGAGAATGATTAAAGGCGTTCAAGCTGCGGGGAACCGGCCCGGCGTATAGCGGCAGCCGCATCAATTAAGCCTGCTCCTGCAGCATTGGGGTTGTAATTTATTTTTCGGCAGGTATCCATTAAAAGTTTTTTTACATCATCGGGCTGCAAATGAGGCGAACTTTCTAAGAGCAAAGCAGCAACACCGGCACAAATCGGTGTGGCCATGGAAGTCCCGGACATAGACAGGTAGTGCTTCCCTACCCTGGCCCGCCTGCTGCGCAGGTCCAGATAAGAGCACGGGGAACGAAGAGAAACTATATTGACCCCAGGCGCCACCAGGTCGGGTTTTTCAAGTCCGTCCACAGTGGGCCCCCGGCTGGAAAAACCGGCCACCGGGTCATCATTTATGCGGACAGTGTTCCGGTCATCTTCAGCCCCCACTGTAATTATTACCGGTGAAATGCCGGGGGAATTAATGGTCTGCCGGTCCGGCCCGTCGTTACCGGCTGCTGCGCAGACAACCAGTCCCGCTTCCCATGCCTTGCCCAGGGCCAGGCACAGGGGATCATTTTTATATGATTCCGTTGCTTTAACGCCTACTGACAGCGAAAGCACTTTTATTCCATATTGCCGCTTGTTTTCCATACACCATTGAACACCGGCCATGACACGGGACAAAAGGCCTGAGCCCTTTTTATCAAGGACCTTTACGCCTATAAGGTTGGCTTTAGGCGCCGGCCCTCTATATTTGCCATTGGATGCATAACCGTTGCCGGCAGCATCGCCGGCGCAATGGGTACCGTGGCCGTTATCGTCATAAGGCTGGGTTTTTTTATTTATAAAGTCCTTGAAAGCTATAATGCGGTTAACAGGTCTGGTTAAATCGGGGTGGGGGTATATTCCGGTATCCAATATGGCAATACCCACGCCTTTCCCTTCGTAACCCGTCTGCCATACAGGGGGCGCACCGACAACAGGCGCAGCCACATCGAGTACGGCCTTTACCTTGCGATCAACCCAGACTCCCGCCACCGACTCATGGATAATGAGTTGTTTCAGCTTCCTCATATTAACAGTAGTAGAAAATCCGTTAATAATATTCAGCCTGTTATCAACCTTGCAGCCCAGGATCTTTTTATCCCCCGCCGTTAGAACGGAGACATATCTGTCGTTGAGTTGAACGATAATCTTTTGCTTCACGAAAATATCCCTGAAAAACTGTAGGGGCCTGCGTAAAAAGGTGGGCATCCATCTCGGAAAAGAATCCATCTCGTTAATTTTGTTTTTTAATACCCGGCACAGTTTAAAACTGTTTTCCCTGACTTTTTGGGCAAAAATGTCGGCCATAATATCATCTCCCACATGAGCAGCTTCTTACTGCATTTTATAGGAGAATGACCAGGGATGTGCCAGGTAAAATTATTATGTAAAAAAAATAAAAAAGCACCTATTTGATTCATAGGCGCTTTTAAAACTCTCGGGGATGTTTAAACAGGCACTAGAACTTTTTCTTCTTTCTCTATTTCCTCGAAAACCTCATCCAGTTCTTCGCCGGTAAAATCCCATACCGCATTGTGGGGTGGAATTTCTTCTTCAAAAAACTCGGGCAATCGGTCGTCTTGCCTGGTAAAGCCGGCCGCCTTGTTGAACTCCAACTCCGTTACCAGAACCGATTTACCCAGGTCGTTAATATCGTTGGCAGTCATATTTAATCCATACTGAGCATTAATGAGGTCAATCATGGCCTGGAACGCATCAGGATTATCCAGTAAGGTAAAGGCCACAAACAGGCACAGGCCCGCGCTGTCAATGGCGGCCGTAGCAATCTGCAGGTTTCTGGACAGTTCCACGTTACCTTCCTTGGCCAGGGGACTGACTTCTCCGCCAACTTTCAATATATTAGCGGCGACAGAATACCCGGCAGTATGGTCAGCTCCCATCGGAGTGGTAGCGTAAGTTACCCCGATACCCTTGACCGCCCGTGGGTCATAGGCGGGAATGGCCTGCCTTTTTACAACAGGAACTCTGGTCACACCGTACACCTGTCCTGTAACGGCTGCCCCATTGCCTATTATCCGGCCCAATGGGCTGCCCTTCTCGATTTCCCTCAACAGGTCCAGCATACCTGGCCCGTCGCCAAAGGGCAGTACTCCCCCTTCCATGGCAACGGCAATAGCCACGGCTGTCTCTATGGTATCTATGCCTATATCGTCACAGATGCGGTCTGCCTGGGCGATTATGTCCAGGTCGTTAACATAGCATACTGCCCCAAAACCCCATATGGTTTCGTATTCAAACCCGGCGGTAACATAATTGCCTTCCTTGTCATTATACACCTGAGAACAACTGATAACACAACCGGCATGGCAGTTATGGGTGGGCTTGCCTTTTCGGTCCACAATGATATCGTACATCGTTTCACCACTGATTTTGTTAGCCCCTGCAAACCTGCCCATCCGGAAATTTTTCGTTGGCAGCCCACCGGCTTCATTTAAAATATTAATAAGTACGTTGGTACCGTACTTGGGCAACCCTTCGCCCGTAATGGGATGCTCTCTTAAAGCGGCAGCAAAAGTCCTCGCGGCCTCCCTGAATTTCTCCGGCTTAACTATCGGTACGCCAGGTGCATCAGTATCATCAACAGTAATATATTTAATCCCTTTAGAAGCCATAACAGCCCCCAGCCCTCCCCGCCCGGCGCTGCGTATATTGCCGTGGGGGTCTTTAACAGAAATATTTGCCGCCGACATCCGGTACTCCCCCGCCTGTCCGATAGTTATTACGCCGATTTTCTCACCGTATTTTTGGGAAAGCACGTCTATTACCTCATAGTTGCCCTTACCCAGGAGTTCCTTTTCTTCCTGGACCTTGATGCCGTTTTTGTCCACATGTAAGTTATAGTATTTACCACCTTCCGGCATCCCTTCAATAATGATAGCCTTGATACCCAGTCTGGCCAGCTTTTGTGCTGCCGTGCCGCCCGAGTTGCTCTCTTTTATACCGCCTGTCAGCGGGCTTTTGGCGCCCACTGACATGCGCCCTGAATTGGGCGCCGTTGTTCCCGAAAGCAAGCCCGGCGCAAATACGAGTTTATTCCTTTTTCCCAACGGATGGCAGGTGGGATCAACCTCCTTGGCCACAATGGCCGAAGTCAGAGCCCTGCCGCCGAGATATTTCCATTCTTCCGGCACATCTTCAGTACTTACAGATAAATTGGCCATATTTACTCGGCATATTTTCATAAAAAACCTCCTAAAAAAATTTTCTTTTTCATCATTACATCCAGGATGTCTATTAAATCTAAAGAGCATTTTTATAAATCTGAATAATGTCTTCCAGGGTTGCTTTGCGCGGATTGGTAAAGCTGGTGGCATCTTTCATGGCGTTTTCCGCCATCAACGCCAGATCGTCTTCCTTCACCCCAAGCTTCGTCAACCCCGCCGGAATTCCGATGTCTTCAGCCAATATTTCAATGGCCTCTATCGCTACGTCAGCCGCATCCCGGACCGACAGTCCGCTGATGTTTTCACCCATAGCCTCGGCTATATGGGCAAACCGCTCCGGAGCGGCAATCAGGTTAAACCTTTCTACATGAGGCAGTAAAATCGCATTGCAAACTCCGTGGGGTAGGTTATATAAACCGCCGAGTTGGTGCGCCATGGCATGCACAAAACCCAGGCTGGCATTGTTAAAAGCCATACCGGCCAGGAATTCGGCGTAAGCCATCTTGTCGCGGGCTTCAAAGTTATCCCCGTTGGCCACGGCTTCCCGCAGGTTCCGGGCAATAAGCCTGATAGCCATCAAAGCTGCCGAATCCGTTACCGGCGTGGCAATTGTAGATACATAAGCTTCCACCGCATGGGTAAGGGCATCCATTCCCGTGGCTGCCGTCAAACTCGGCGGCATGCCGGTCATCAGCAGCGGGTCATTAATAGCTACATTGGGTGCACACCGCCAGTCCACTATCGCCATTTTCACGTGAGTATCGGTATTGGTAATAATGGCAAACCTGGTCATTTCACTGGCGGTCCCGGCGGTGGTATTTACCGCAATCAGCGGCAGCATGGGTCTGGTCATCTTGTCAATCCCCTCATAGTCCCGGATGCAGCCGCCGTTGGTGGCGACGATCCCTATTCCTTTGGCGCAGTCGTGGGGGCTGCCGCCGCCCAGGGAAACTATCACGTCACACCCCTTCTCCTTCAGTAGCTCCACGCCTTCATGCACATTCTTATCAGTAGGGTTGGGTTCGGCTCCCGGATAAATTTCCACCTCCACTCCTGCCCCTTTAATGTAGCCGGCAATTTGCTCAGCCATCCCGCTGTTGGCTAAAAACTCATCTGTTACGATTAAAGCCTTTCTTCCGAAATTTTTCACCTGGTCACCGGTTTGCTTGGCGGCGCCGGCGCCCATTAAACTCACCGGCGGCATAAAATAGCTGTAAACCGTTTCTCCTAAAGCCATGTTGCCACCTCATTTTCATTATTTATGGTTATTATTCACCAAAACTTTGTACATTTTGCATTCCGCCAAAAAAAAGCTCCGGTTACCCGGAGCTTTAAAAACATCTAACCAAAGTATCTTTTCAGTAACCCATCCAGGGCCAGGGCATGCCGTGCTTCATCCTTGGCCGACTCGTCAAAAACATCATGGGCCTCATCAATATTGTTTTCTTTGGCCTTTACAGCCGCCTCCTTTTTGCCTTTGTTGGCCATGGTTTCCCCTTTCAGCATTTTTTCCACGTTTTCCTTGGTAGAACTGCTAATGAGCCCGTTTAATTCGGCAAACCTAGCCGCATGCCAGGCTTCATCCATGGCAATGGCCTTAAAGACCTCGGCAATTTCTGGGTATCCTTCCCTTTGGGCCTGCCTGGCCATGGCCAAGTATAAGCCCACTTCCATGGTTTCTCCCCGGAAGTTCTGGTCCACTGCCTCCTCAACAGCGGTTCCCTTTGTAACACCAATTTCGTTCTTAGTAGCAAATTCCATATTCATTCCTCCTCACATAATATGTTTTTTAAACTGGATTTACAAAATTTCCAGTTAAAATTGTTCCCTATTATTGTTGGTTTCGAACGAAAATTAATACCCCTGCCGACCGGCTTGGACTTTACCCCGGAATACGCGGTAAACATAGGTTGTATAAAAAAGGACTACCGGTACTCCCAACAGAGCAATAATAAGCATTATCTTAAGAGTTAACGGAGAAGAAGACGCATTGTATATAGTTAAGCTCAGGTTGGGGTCTGTGGCAGGCACCCAGTTGGGATACATACCCAGGGCCATAGTCAAAATCATGGCGGCCATAGTTACCGATGAAGCCAGGAAAGCCATGCCATACCGCCCGGCCTTGGTAGACAGGGGCCCCAGTATTATACCGGCAAGGGCCAGTAAAGGCACCAGGAAAAGCGCCGGCATTTTGGCGTAATTCGCAAACAAACCGGGTGCAACGATATAAGTAGCTACTGCCGATATTACATAAACAGCCACAAATACGATCCATATCCTGGTAAACAGACCTTTGGCCCGCTCCTGAACAGCGCCTTCCGTTTTCAGCATGGTATAGGTGACTCCCTGCATCAGGAAGGCCGCCAAACCAAGGCAACCCAACAGCAGAGAATAAGGATTGAGGAGCGCCAGGAAACCGCCCGTATAATTATAGGCGCTGTCCAAAGGCAACCCTTTAGCTACGTTGCCGACGGCCACCCCAAACAGCAGGGCCGGTAAAAAACTGCCCAGGAAAAAGAGGAAATCCCATCTCTTTTTCCACGTCTCGCTTTCAACCTTGTTGCGGAACTCTATGGCCGCGGCCCGGAAAATCAATCCCAGCAGGACCACCATCATCGCCAGGTAAAACCCGCTGAAAACGGAGGCATATACCTGAGGAAAAGCCGCGAACAGCGCTCCGCCGCCCGTTAAGAGCCATACTTCGTTCCCGTCCCAAAAGGGGCCCACAGAATTTAACAGTACCTGTTTTTCCTCTTCCGTTTTTCCAAGTAAGTAATAGAGAGAACCCACGCCCAGGTCAAAACCGTCTAAAATGGCATAGCCAATAATTAATATACCCACTAACAGGAACCATATTGTGTTTAAATCCATATTCCCCACCCCCAATTATTGCTGTACCGGGACTGTGCCGGAAAGGGAAACAGCAGAAGTTGCGGTCATATCTTCTTCTACAGCCGCCTTTTTTACTTCCCGCCGAATCAAGTAGACCAGCGCCCCCAACAGACCGCTGTATACCACAACAAACAACAGGATGGTCAGCAATATCTCACCGGCGGGCAGTGGTGAAACGGCAACCCCGGTTTTAAGTAACCCGTTGACAATCCAGGGCTGACGACCGATTTCCGCTGCGAACCAGCCGAACTCGTTAGCGGCCAGTGGCAACAGCATGGAATAATAAGCCGTCTTAAGGAATCTCCTGTCTGTATATATCCTGCCTTTGATGAACAGGTAAGCGCCCCAGAGTACCAGTAGCACAAACCAGCCAAAAAGGAAGATCATGACCCGGTAAGACCAGTAGGTAGCCAGAACAGGCGGCCTGTCTTCAGGCGTGAATGCCTTGAGGCCTGTTATCTCAGCCCTGGTGTCTCCGTATACCAACCAACTCAGGAGACCGGGAACACCGATAGAAAATCGGGTTTCTTCCTTTTGCGGATCAGGAAAGCCGATAAGATTTAATGAGGCATTGGCACTGTTTTCCCACATTCCTTCAAAGGCCGCCAGTTTAGCGGGCTGGGTAACAGCAACCTGCTTGGCGTGCATATCACCAAGGAACCCCTGGGCCACCACGGCAAACAGGGCAAATATCAGGGCAATCTTCATGGAACCTTTGGCCACTTCTACATTTTTATTGCGTAAAAGGAACCAGGCACTGATACCGATGACAAAGAAAGCAGCGGTAATGTAGGAAGCATCAACAGTGTGCAAGTATCTTGGTATCGTAGACGGATTGAACACAGCCGCAAAGAAGTCGGTCAACACGGCCCTGCCTCCTTCAATCTGGAAGCCGGCCGGCGTCTGCTGCCAGGAATTGGCCACGATAATCCAAAAAGCCGATAAGGTACTCCCTAAGGCCACAAAGAAAGATGCAAAAAAGCGCATGGCTTTGGAAATCCTGTCGCGGCCGAAAAGCAGCAGGCCCATAAAGGTTGATTCCAGGAAGAAAGCGAAAACTCCCTCAGCGGCAAGCGGCGCACCGAAAATATCACCGACGAACCTGGAGTACTCCGACCAGTTGGTGCCAAACTGGAACTCCATCGTTATACCGGAGGCAACCCCGACAGCAAAGATAATGGCAAAAAGTTTAAACCAGAACCGGGACATCCGGTCGTAAACTTCCTTACCGGTCCGCCAGTACAGAAACTCCATGACGGCAATAATTGTAGCCAGGCCGATGCTCAAAGGCGGAAAAAGAAAGTGAAAAAATGCAGTCAGACCAAATTGCAGTCTGGATAAAAATACGGCATCCATGGCATAACCTCCCATTTTTTATTGTTTACTATTTTGGTATACTTTTGGAGTAAAAATTATACACTACTTTAGTATACTTTTAACGTAAAAAAATTTAATTTATCAGATTGCCAAAGTTATGGTTTTTCAGTTCGTTATACAACTTTTTCTGAATACCGTCCAGGGCCCTGTGCACTTTGCAGCCAGGAGGACCTTTTTTGCTGCAGTATTCGGGATCTATGAGGCACCTGTTAATAGCCACAGGCCCTTCAATAGCCGTTACTACATCCAAAAAGCTGATATCCCTGGGGTCCTTCGCCAGGTAATATCCGCCGCCCACCCCGCGCTGCGACCTGACAATGCCGGCTTTAATCAGGGAGGGCATAATCTTAAGCAAGAATCGCATGGGAATAACTTCTTTCCGGGCAATAACCTGCGCTTCCACCACCTTTCCTTTGGGCTGCTGAGCAAGGAACAGTACTGCTCTGAATGCATAATCTGTTGCCTGGTTTATGTGCATGACCAATTCCCACCTTAATTGTTTACCGTTTTTGTGTACTTTCATTTTACAAAACTATACTATTTTTGTCAAGATTATTTTTAAAAAATCTTAACCAGAGTCTTGCTTTATCATTTTATCATTCTTTCAAAATCATCTTCGCTAATGACAGTAATACCTAACTGTCTGGCTTTTTCCAGCTTGGAACCGGGGTCGGCGCCGGCCAGCACGTAGTCAGTCTTTTTGCTTACACTGGAGCTGACTTTGCCGCCCAGTTTTTCTATGAGTTCCTGGGCCTCTTTCCTGGAATATTTTTCCAGAGCACCCGTTAATACAAAGGTCTTGCCCTCCAGGGGTCTTTCTCCCCTTTCCGGAATATCCTGGGTCATTTTAACTCCGGCTCCCCTCAGGCGCTCGATCAACCGCAAATGGGCAGGGTCCCGGAAATAGGCCACAATACTTTCCGCCATTTTGGGACCTATTTCGGGAATAGCGGTAAGTTCTTCCTGTCTCGCCTCTTTAAGGCGGTCCATGGAGCCAAAATGGGCCGCCAGAATTTTGCCTGCCCTGGCTCCCACGTGGCGAATTCCGAGAGCGAAAACTAAGGAGGCCAGGTCTTTTTGTTTACTCCTTTCTATGGCATTGAGCAAGTTTTCTACCGATTTCTTACCCATCCGTTCAAGTTTAATCAGGTCTTCGGCTTTGAGGTAATACAGGTCAGCGACATCCTTAACCAAGCCTGCCGTCAATAATTGGTCTATCACCGCCGGCCCCAGTCCTTCAATGTCCATGGCATCCCTGGAAACAAAATGAATCAATCCTTCACGGCCCCGGCCGGGACAATCTTTGTTTACGCACCGGACAGCCACTTCACCGGCCGGTTTCCGGACAGGTCCGTGGCAGACAGGGCACTCTGCAGGCATAAAGAACTCCTGCTCCTGGCCCGAGCGCTTCTCTTTCACCACTTCTATTATTTCCGGAATAACGTCCCCGGCCTTGTGTATGATTACAGTATCGCCGATCCGGATGTCTTTTTCCCGGATGATGTCTTCATTATGCAGGGTAGCGCTGCTGATAGTGGAACCGGCCACCCGCACCGGCTCCAATTCCGCTGTAGGGGTCAGCACACCTGTCCGGCCAACCCGCACGTAAATTCGTTTGACCTTAGTTACAGCCTGTTCAGCCGGAAATTTATAAGCTATGGCCCACCTGGGACTTTTGCTGGTGAACCCCAGTGCCGCCTGCTGATCCAAACTATTGACTTTAATCACCATGCCGTCAATCTCATAAGGCAGGTCATGCCTTTTTTCCGTCCAGTTCTGGCAATAATCAATGACCTCATTGATATTTGGCAGCAGAACTATGTTAGGATTAATCCTGAAACCCAGGTCTTTCAGAAGATGTAGGCCTTCCAGGTGGGTTTTAACCGGAGCTTGTCCCTGTACCGCACCAAGGGAATACAGGAAAATGTCCAGGGAACGTTCCGCCGTGACAGCCGGGTCCAATTGCCGCAAAGAACCGGCGGCGGCGTTCCGCGGGTTAGCGAATAGAGGTTCGCCAGCTTCTTCCCTGGCTTCGTTTACCCTGGCAAACTCTTTTTTCGGCATGTAGGCTTCCCCGCGAACTTCCAGAAGCTCCAAATCCTGGCGCAAACGCAGGGGAATGCTCTTAATCGTTTTCAAATTCTGGGTGATATCTTCGCCAACTTCCCCGTCGCCCCTGGTGGCTCCCCGGACAAACCGCCCGTTCTCATAAAGCAGGGAAACAGCCAGCCCGTCAATTTTTAACTCCACTACATATTCCACCCTTTCCCCTGCCAGGCCGTTCCTTACTCTTTTGTCAAAATCAAGCAGATCTGCAGCGGAAAAAGCATTGGACAAGCTCAGCATGGGAGCCAGATGGCGGACACTCTGAAATCCCTGGGCGGGAGCCCCGCCCACCCGCTGCGTGGGTGAATCGGGCGTGACCAAATCGGGATACTGTTCCTCCAGCTCGGTTAACTCACGCATTAGCCTGTCGTATTCAGCATCAGTAATCCTGGGCCGGTCCAGCACGTAATAATAATAGTTATGTTCTTCGATTTGTTTGCGCAGCTCATTAATTCTTTTCGCAGCAGCAGCCTTATCCAAACTCGATTCCCCTCTCTTGACACCTGAAACTTCCGGAAATCCGGTTATTTCGCCTCAACCTGTTGTTTCGAAAGCTAAATCAATTTAGCCACCTGTACAATAAACCAGGCAGCGGGAAAGAAAATCGCCTGGGCGAGGATAGTCCCGCCAATCCGGCTGAGAGCAAGATAAACAGTCATGTCTTTAACATCAGCCTCTGCCCGCAACCCTCTGGCGGCCTGGTCGGTAATGGATGCCACCTTGGGGTCTATGACAGTAACCCCTAAAACCGTCGCGAGCCCGTTAATAATGCCGGTCATATTGGTGGCCGTCCGGACATGATTTATGTCCATCAGCCCCGCGTAAAGAGCAGACAGAACGCCCGTCGTGTAAATTCCCGTAACCAGAATATTTAAAACAACAATCCGCTTAGGTACCTTTTGCCGCGAAATATGCGCAATCTGTTTTTTGCCAGGCAACCTGACGGCGCCCAATAGGCTTTTGATTTTTTGCGGGCTCAACAGCATCTTAACCATTCCGGGTACAGAACCGACCCGTTCAAAGAGAAAAATTCCTTTAGTAAAAATCCTGACAAAACTGGGTATCATAATCGTCCCCAGGATAGTCCCGACGGTAGCGGCCAAAAGCACTAATCTCATTTCCCGGCTAACGGCCAGTAAAACCTCCTGCCGGTTGACAGCCACCATGGCGCCGGCCCGGTCAATTATTTTACCCATCAATGGCGCCTGAATGGTATTGGCCGTGCTGGAGATCAGAAATATGACGTTCCACAGGGAAAAAGCCAAGGCCAGCCGCTGGGTCCGCACTCCAGCCAGGCGGACAGAATAGCCAAGCGTATTGATTAAATGTATTAAGGCCGTCAAAACCAGAACAAGCCACAGACGATGCGTAATAGTCATGCTTCACCAACTTCCCGGAACTGCACACCCACCAAAGATATTTTTATCCCGAAACCTTCTTCAAGGGTGCGTATCGTACCATCAGCTTTTTAATGCCCAGGTCGGGAAAAGCGATACTCAATTCGGCATCCTCCCCCTTGCCGTTGACGGCAACAACCACGCCCACGCCCCATTTGCTATGCTGTACTTTATCACCCAGGTCAAAGAAACTTTCTTTTGGCCTGTCCTCTATTTTGTAACTTCCCACGGGCGAAACATGGGCCCTGTCAGCAAAAGATCTCCGCCTATCGTTATCCCGTGAACCCCGGAACATTTCCCGGGACTCCTGTTCGTGACGGCGCCTTTCGCCACCTTCCGTATCCAGTAAGGTAGGGGGTATCTCCTCGATAAATCTCGATACAGGGTTAAACATGGTGTTACCGAAAAGGTTCCTTTCCCAGGCAGCCGTAAGGTATAACCGCTCTTTGGCCCTGGTGATCCCTACGTAACACAGGCGGCGTTCCTCTTCCAACTGGCTGTTGTCCAGCATTGACCGGGAATGTGGGAAGATCCCCTCTTCCATACCGGCAATAAACACCACGGGAAACTCCAGGCCCTTGGCGCTATGCAGTGTCATCAACACCACGGCATCGGCCCCTTCCGTATATTCATCCACATCGGAAATCAGTGATACCTCCGCCAGAAAGTCTTCCAACCGGTTTTCAGCGGCCCTGGCGTCAAATTCCTTGGTCACTGATAGGAATTCCTTAATATTCTCCAGGCGGGTTTGCGCTTCTACGCTTTTTTCTGCTTCCAGTTCCCGAATATACCCCGTTTGCTGCAACACTTCATTAACCAGTTCAGTTACAGAATAATGCCGGGCCTGCTGCCTAAAAGCTTCTATCAATTGGCCAAAATTCTTTACCGTTGACAGTGACCTTCCTGTAAGCCCCGGTATTTCCTCTGCCCGGATCAGCGCCTCGTAATGCGAAATTCCCTGGTAATTGGCATATTCTGCAATCTTACCCATAGTGGTGTCACCGATCCCTCGCCTGGGCACATTGATAATCCGCTGTAGGCTAATGTTATCGGCCGGGTTGGATATCACACGGAGGTAAGCCAGGATATCCTTTATCTCCTTACGCTCATAAAACTTCAAACCGCCTACGATGGTATACGGAATCCCATTCTTGATGAAAACTTCCTCAATTACCCTGGATTGGGCGTTGGTCCTGTAAAGTACGGCAAAATCACGGTAAGGCCTGTCCTCTTCAAGATGCAGGCGATAAATGCGTTCAGCTATATAATAGGCCTCCTGGTATTGGTCCTGGGCCCTGAAAAATACAGGCAGCAGGCCTTCCTCATTTTCCGTCCACAGGGATTTTTCTTTCCGGCCTATATTCCTTTTGACCACGTGATTTGCCGCCGCCAGGATGTTTTTTGTGGAGCGGTAATTCTGTTCCAATTTGATTACCCTAGCTTCCGGGTAATCCCGCTCGAAATCAAGGATATTCTGAATATCGGCTCCGCGCCACCCGTATACCGACTGGTCGTCGTCTCCGACAACACACAGGTTTCTGTATTTGGCTGCCAATAGCCTGATCAGCCTGTATTGGGCGTGGTTGGTATCCTGGTATTCGTCCACTAAAATGTATTTAAACCTTTCCTGATAATAATCCAGAACCTGCGCAAACTTTTCAAACAGCTCAACGGTTTTCATGATCAGGTCGTCAAAATCCATGGCATTATTTTCCTTTAGCTTGTGCTGGTACAGTTCATAAACCCGCGCCCCGACCTCCTGGTAATAGTCCTGGGCCTGCCGCTTAAAAGCCGCCGGGTCCTGCAAGCCGTTCTTGGCCTGACTAATCAAAACTTGCATGGCCCGGGGAGGATATTTTTTATCGTCAATGTTCAATTCCTTTAAACAGTTTTTCAGTAAAGTTTGTTGGTCTGCCGAATCGTAAATTACAAAATTCCGGCCATACCCTAGCTTATCTATTTCCATTCTCAGAATACGCACACAGGCCGAATGAAAAGTACAAACCCAAAGGTCCCGCGAATCATATCCCAAAAAGCGTTCCACCCGCTCTTTCATTTCCTGAGCAGCCTTATTGGTAAAAGTAATAGCCAGGATGTTGCGGGGGAATACCCCTTTCCTATGTATTAAATGGGCTATCCGATAGGTTAACACCCTTGTTTTACCGCTTCCCGCTCCGGCCAGAATAAGCAGCGGTCCTTCCGTCCATTCTACAGCTTCCTTTTGTTCCGGATTCAAATTAGCTTCAGTCAAAACTTTCCCTCCCTGAATATGTCAAAAGTGACTAATTGTAGTTCTCCACCGTGTAATTGTTGCACCATTAGATTCGGATTACTTATCACTGAAGTTCGCTGCCAGGGAGCCTGTTTCCTCCTAAAACTCCCGGCCGATAAAAATACTTACCGTCAGGATTAAAAGTACGGCCAGGGAAATCAGGGCATATTTTTTGTCCTGCTCAATGAAATAAAAAACAAGAACGGCTGTAACCACCCGCAACAACGGCGTAGCCAAAAGGATGAACAAACCTGCTTTTATAACTGTAACAGCCCAGGATCCCGCTCCGGCCAAATGGAGAATCAACCCGGCCAGAGTAATGATTATGCTGACATAATAACCGACAGACAATACCTGGCTGACAATACTGTTAAGCTTCACATTGACCTGATTACGATTTACCATAGCTTAACCCCCAACCCCTTTAATATCATGTCTGCAGCCAGGTATAAAAAGATGACGACAAATACTTTTTTCAGGCCGGCCACAGAAATTTTGTCATTGAAACGGGTTCCCAGCCGGGCGCCCAGAAAAACCCCCAGGGCTGAAGGCGCTGCGGTAACAGGGTCAATCAACCCACGAAAAAAGAAGATAAAACCGCTGGCCGAGGCAGTAACCCCGATCATAAAATTACTTGTGGCTACAGCCCTTTTTAAAGGAACCCCCATCAAAATATACATGGCCGGAATTTTTATCAATCCGCCGCCAATACCCAATAAGCCAGACAAAACCCCGGCCAGCCCGGATGCGGCAAGGCCTGCCGGCAAGCGGGAATACCGTCCGGCACTATTGACCGATGCCGCTGCCGCTTCCCGGTGCCTGACCATAGAAACTGCATTATATAACAACAAGAGGCCAAATAATATCTGCAAGGTAGAACCGTCAACCATATTGGCTATTAAAGCCCCCGCAATAGCTCCAATAGTAGTACTCAATTCCAATACCATGCCCAACCTGATGTCCGCCTTGCCCTCCCTGACGTAAAGGCTGGCTGCTCCCGTCGATGTGGCTATTACACTGATCAGACTGATGCCTATAGCTTGATGCATGGGTAAACCCAAAACAATAGTGAGGGCCGGAATCAGTATAAAGCCCCCACCTAACCCCAACAGCGCACCAAAAATGCCACTTAATATACCGACGATAAACAACAAAAATAACTCCTGCATTTCCTCCACCTACTTGGCTGCGTTTTTTTTTATTATATCACATTATAGCCAAAATTTAACCTTAAGCAAAAACAACCTCTCCCGAAAAGAGAGAGGTTATCAACAACAACATAAATTAGGACCAGTTGCTTAATCATTAGTGGTCTGTACCCCCATGGTGCCGGTTAAAGTTCTGGTTCTGGTTCTGGTGCTGGGCCTGGTTCCACTGTGGGGTTTGCTGACCCTGTACCTGCTCCTGAAATATATGGCCCGTTTGCATGCCGGGCAGCGTGTAAGGGCTGTATTGGTATTGCTGGGACTGGGCAGGTTGCCTGGCCTGCTGTCCCTGCTGCATCTGGTAAGGTTGTCTCGTTTGCCCCTTTTGGTTGAGCAGTTGCTCCACTTCCTGGCGGCCTTTGGCCAGAAACTGCGCTTCCTGGGAATCCAAAATTTCCATCAAACGCAGCAGTTCTCCCACATGCTGGCGTTCCTCGTCCCGAATGGAATACAATATGGTTTTTACCCGCTGGTCATCAGTAGCCATCGCGTGAGCATCATAGCCCATAATCGCTTCCAGTTCCCCGGCAATGTCCACTCTCAAAGCCTGTATCAACTCTTCCCTGGAGAGTTTCTTTGGCACATTACCCACAAAGGGGTCGCCCATCATTACCATAAAATCGCCTCCTTGATATTTTTTTCTAGTTTTTACAGTTGATTTAAATTTATGTATAACAACTTTTTTCCAATGAACTGAATTTTGCAGGAATTAGTATTTTTTTGTCGAAATTTGGTATTAGTTTAATTTTTCGATATTTACAAACTACCAAGCCAGTTATCCCTTGTAGTAGTTTCCGCGGGAGGTGATATGTAAAGACCCGCATAACAGAAAAACAGGAAAACGTAGCTCCTAACAGGGGGTTTTCAACAGGGGGGTTTTTAATAGGGGGGGTTTTTTTGAAGAATATCACAATCCGTAAAAAAATTTTGTTTGCTTTTGTAGCTCTGGTAATTTTGTGCATTATTCCCATCACATTGGTTACTGTTTTTTCAATGAAGGAAGCAGTTGTCAGTACGGTACTGGAGAAAGCCAAAGCAGATTCGGCTACCGGCCTGGCCATTATTGACCAAACATACCCTGGCAACTGGGCTATCAAAGACGGAAAGCTTTACAAGGGTTCCCAATTGATGAACGACAATTTCGCCATAGTTGACAAAATTGCTGAATTGACAGGTGATACAGTCACCATATTCCAGGGAAATACCCGGATAGCCACTACTGTAAAAAAAGACGGCAAACGGGCAGTTGGCACCACTGTATCCAAGGAAGTTGAAGACATTGTTATCGGCAAGGGAGAGCCATATTACGGTGAAGCCGATGTGGTGGGGGTGAAATACCAGACAGCATATCAGCCTATCCGGAATTCCGAGGGACAGATAATCGGTATCTGGTATGTCGGTATTTCAAAAAAGTTTCTCGATGACCTTACCTTCAGATTTATAGTCAAACAGATCATAACAGGGCTGATTGTTCTCCTGCTGGCCTTTGTACTGGCATGGATAATTGCCGGAACCATTTCCTCACCCCTTTTCCGCCTGAAAAATGCCATGGAGCGCGCTGAAAAAGGAGACCTCACCGTTGACCTCAAAGTTGACACCGGTGATGAACTCGGTATCTTGGCTTCTTCCTTCAACAGAATGGTAGCAAATATCAGAGAAATTATCGGTGACATCATTTCTGCCAGTCTGAAATTGTCCGATACTGCCAATGAATTTACCCAAAACGCCGGTAATCTCAGCAGGTCCAACGAAGAAGTAAACAAAGCAATTGAAGAAGTTGCCAAGGGTAATACCACCCAGACCCAGGAAATTGCCGCAGTAGTGAAAAGCATTGACGAGCTCAGCCAGGCCATTTATTCAATCGCTCAGGGTGCCGATCAACAGGCAACCAATGTAAACAGGGCCTCGTCGGCCATCAGCCAAATGGTTGCCGAGGTGGAGGAAGTAGCCGCAAGTGCTCGTTATGCCGCCAAAACTGCCGAGGAAACATCTGAAGTTGCCAGTGCCGGCAGTGAAGTTGTTGAAAAAGTTGTTGGCGGAATGGAAACTATCAAGGCCAAGGTATTTGAAGCAGCCGACAAAATTAAAGAACTTGGTGAACAGTCGCAGCATATCGGAGAAATAATACAGGTTATAGATGAAATAGCCGAACAGACTAACCTGTTGGCCTTAAATGCCGCTATTGAAGCAGCCAGAGCAGGTGAACACGGAAAAGGTTTTGCGGTAGTTGCCGATGAAGTCAGAAAACTTGCGGAACGAAGCAGCAAAGCAACCAAAGAAATTGCCGAATTGGTCAATAATATCAGGCAGGGCACTGACAAAGCCGTCCTGGCCATGAATGAGAGTACAACAGAGGTTGAAACAGGAGCAAATCTTGCCATTGATGCCGGCAAAGCCCTCGAGAGCATATTAAACAATGTGACCCGAACCAATGACGAAATACACAAAATTTCAAACGCTGTCCAGCGTATCTCCGGTCAGAACGCAGAGGTTGTTGAGGCCATAGATGTGGTGGCTCAGGTTACCGAAGAAAACTCATCCGCTACAGGAAAAATGGCCGCCAACAGCGATGAAGTAAAGAAATCCATCCAGAACATAGCCTATGTTGCCGAAGAAAGTGCTGCTGCCGCCCAGGAGGTAACAGCTTCAAGTGAACAGATGTATACGATCAGCGATGTATTAGCTTCTTCTTCGAAAGAACTGGCTGAAATGGCTGCCGCATTAAAGAACCTGACCGGTAGGTTTAAAGTTTAAGTAGGCTCGTAAAATAACCATGGCCGATTATAGTGAGGTAAAAGTAAAAGGGGCAATCCCAACAGTTAACCGGGACTGTCCCTTTCAAGTTTTCAATCAGGTTTACCGCCTCTTCCCCAATTCCGCAAACACATCATCTGGTTTGATGTCCTGTTCCTTCAGCAGAACAAGCAGATGATACAACAGGTCGGCGACTTCATAAACCACCTCTGCCTTGTTCCTGTTCTTGGCTCCGATTATTACCTCGGCCGCTTCTTCCCCCACTTTTTTCAGTATTTTATCCAGTCCCTTATTAAACAGATATGTAGTATAAGACCCTTCCGGCCGTTCAACATAACGGTCGGCAATGACATCATATACCTCGTAGAGTATCTCTGCTCCCGCTGGTGTCCTGTCCGTAGTTTGATTTCTGACCTGTGAGCAATTTCCCTGAACATCTTGATTTTCCTTAATTCCATCCACTCTGTTATGAAAACAGGTTTTTTCGCCGGTATGGCAAGCCACTCCCTGCTGCTCCACCATAACCAGCAGCGCATCAGCATCACAGTCATAAAAAACCTCTTTAACCTTTTGAATGTTTCCGGAAGTGGCCCCTTTGTGCCAGAGCTCTTGCCTGCTGCGGCTGTAAAACCAGGTTTCGCCGGTTTCCAGGGTTTTATGCAAACTTTCCGCATTCATGTAAGCCAGCATCAAAACCTCTTTGCTTCTTACATCCTGCACAATGGCCGGAATCAGTCCGTCCGCATTAAATTTCAGGTTATTTACCTCACAACTCAAAGTCTCATCGCCACCCCTCGTTGGATACAGAACTCTTTGCACTCCTTGATTGAATACTCGCCAAAATGGAAGATAGAGGCAGCTAATGCAGCATCGGCTTTTCCCTCCAGAAATCCGTCAGCAATGTGCTGAAGATTGCCGACTCCTCCGGAGGCGATAACAGGAATATTGACAGCTTCCGCCACAGCCCTGGTCAGTGCCAGGTCAAAACCTATTTTGGTGCCGTCCCGGTCCATGCTGGTCAGCAGGATTTCCCCCGCTCCCAATTCCTCTGCTTTCTTTACCCATTCCAGCACATCGATGCCGGTAGGCGTTCTGCCCCCGTGGATATATACCTCCCACTTTCCCGGTTCTCCCGTACTTTTGGCATCCACCGCCAGCACGATACATTGCGAACCAAATTTACCGGCTCCCTCCGCAATAAGGGCCGGATTCTGAACAGCAGCGGTATTTACCGATACTTTATCGGCGCCTGCTGTCAGCATCAACCGCATATCATCTATGGTCCTGATCCCGCCTCCCACGGTAAAAGGAATAAACACTTCTTCCGCCGTGCGTCTGACCACGTCTACCATAGTAGCCCGCCCGTCGGAAGAGGCGGTAATATCCAGAAAAACGAGCTCGTCAGCGCCCTCCCGGTCATAAAGAGCAGCCAGTTCCACGGGATCTCCGGCATCTCTAAGATTAACAAAGTTAGTCCCTTTTACTACCCTGCCACCTGTCACATCAAGACAGGGAATAATTCGCTTCATTAGCATATGTATACTCTCCTTTAATGCGTTGGCACTGCAAGGTGAAACAATCGTTGCTCCAATTGACAATTGCCAACTATCAATTCTCAATTCTCAATTCTCAATTGTCAACTGTCAATTGTTAACTGCCAACTGTTAACTGTCAACTGTCAACTGTTAACTGTCAACTGCCAACTGTTAACTGTCAACTGTTAACTGTCAACTGTCAACTGCCAACTGTTAACTGTCAACTGCCAACTGTCAACTGTTAACTGTCCTCAGCGCCTCTTCCAGATCTATACGCCCATCATAAAGGGCTTTTCCCGTAATTACCGCTTCAACGCCGTAAGGTTCCAGTTGGCTGACGGCAATCAGGTCTTCCAGGGAAGAAACACCGCCGGAGGCAATTACTTTCAAGCCGGTGGCCTCCGCCATTTCCCTGGTGCTTTCCAGGTTAGGACCTTTCAATGTGCCATCCCTCTTTATATCGGTATATATTATCCTGGTGACTCCCAGGTCCTTCATTTCCCGGCCCAGGTCCACAGCCTTTTTGGCAGCCGTCTGGTCCCAACCCTCAACAGCCACATAACCGTCCCTGGCATCAATACCCAGCACTATTCTTTCACCGTACCTGGCGCAGGCCTTCTCCACCAACCGGGAATCAGAAATGGCAGCCGTGCCCAGAATTACCCTGTTCAGCCCCATGTCCAGGTACATATCAATGGTATCCATGTTCCTGATACCGCCACCCAACTCAGCCGGTATATCCACAGCAGCAATGATCTTCCTGACAGCTTCCACATTTTTGGGTTCACCGGCAAAAGCTCCGTCCAGGTCTACCAGGTGCAGGAACCTGGCTCCCTTGGCCGCCCATTTCCTGGCCATTTCTGCCGGGTCATCGGAATATATGGTTTCCCTGTCCAGCCTGCCTTCGACCAACCGGACGCATTTGCCGTTGCGCAGGTCTATAGCCGGAATGATTAACATGATACCAGACCTCCAAAATTCTTTAAAATTTGCAAGCCTAACTTGCTGCTCTTTTCCGGATGAAACTGGATACCAAAAACAGTGTCGTTTCCGGCTATCGACGTAAATGGTATGCCGTACTCTGTTCTGGCCAGCGTTACATCTTCTCCGGCATCAACATAATAGGAATGCACAAAATAAAAAGCTGATTTATCGGGTATACCCTTGAGAATAGGGGTTTCTTGCTGTATTTCTATCTGGTTCCAGCCCATATGGGGAATTTTTAAGCCCGGAGGAAACTTTTTGACGCGGCCCGGAAAAAGACCCAGTCCCCTGTGCAGGCCCCATTCCTCGCTCTCTTCAAACATGAGCTGCAGGCCCAGGCAAATACCCAGAAAGGGAGTACCCCGGGATACAACCTCGTAGATAGCTTCAATAAAGCCGGCAGCCCTGAGGTTCCGCATGGCATCGCCAAAGGCTCCCACTCCTGGCAAAACAACGCCTTGTGCCTGCAGAACGGCCTCCGGCCCGGTGACAATCTCGGCAGGAAAGCCTACCTTCTCAAATCCTTTTTGTACACTCCGCAAATTACCCATTCCATAATCGATAATAGCAATCATATGTTCCTCCGCTTACAAGCTCCCTTTGGTTGACAGTACGCCGGAAATGTTTTCATCTATAGCCGAAGCTTCATTTAAGGCTCTGCCCAAGGCCTTAAATATGGCCTCAATAATGTGGTGGGTATTTTTCCCGGCCATCTGTTTCACATGCAGGGTTAATTCGGCATTGACGGCAAAAGCGCGTAAAAACTCCTCCACCAGTTCGGTGTCAAAGTCACCCACCTTCTGGCAGGGAAGCTGCGCATCAAAAACAAGGAAACCACGCCCGCTCAGGTCCACTACCGCCATAGCCAGGGCCTCGTCCATGGGCACTAAAGCAGTACCGTACCGCCGGATCCCTACTTTATCCCCCAAGGCTTCGGCAAAAGCCCGTCCCAGGCAGATGCCTATGTCCTCCACCGTATGGTGGTCATCTATGCCTGTATCACCCTGGGCAGTGATATCTAAATCAAAAAGCCCGTGTTTGGACCACAGGGCCAGCATATGGTCCAGAAAAGGAACACCGGTATCAAGGAAATAGCTTCCTTTCCCGTCCAGGTTCAGTGCTACCTGAATGTCGGTCTCCGTGGTAGTCCTTGTATATTCCGCCGTCCTGCCATGCCCTTTTTTACTTTTACCAGCCACACCCATCACTCCTTGTTATCCCTTAGAATTACACCTAATTTCTCCAAAAAAATTGCGTTTTCCTCTTTTTTCCCAATGGTTACCCGCAGACAATCTTCCAAACCAGGCACTTTTCCTAAATTCCTGATCAGGATGCCGTCTTTAAGCAGTTCCTGATACACTTTATCCGAATTTACCGGGGTTCTGAACAGGATGAAATTGGACTGACTGGGAAAAGCCGTTACACCGCTTAAACCTTGCAGTTCCATGAAAAGTTTTTCCCTTTCTTCAATAATCATCCCTATTTGTTCATCAAAAAGTTCCCTGTATTTGAGAGCTGTCCTGGCAGCCAGTTGGGAAAAAGAATTGACATTAAAGGGTTGTTTTATTTTGTTCAGTTCCTTAATTACTGATTCGTTGGAAATCAGGTAGCCAACCCTCATGCCCGCCAGCCCGAAGGCCTTGGAGAAAGTTCGTAATACTATAAGGTTGGGATACCTGTTTAAATGAGAAACTATGGTTTCCCTTTTAAATTCAAAATAGGCTTCATCTACGATAACAAGAGCGCTGGTATTCTCGAGCACATACATGATGTCTTCCGGTGGAATCACTGTCCCGGTGGGATTATTGGGCGAAACCAATACAACGATGTCGATCCCTGCCCGGGCCCGTTCCACAAGTTTTTGCACAGGTACGGCAAAGTCTTCGCCGGTCCGCATTTCCTCAACGCCTGTACCGGTAATACGGGCATGAATCTTGAACATGGAGAAGGTAGGTACCGGTATTAATACAGTCCTGTCATTACCCCCAAAGGTTAAATAGATGAGCTGGATCAGCTCATCGGAGCCATTACCTGCTATGAGGTTATCCGGCGCCACCCCGTTATAGTCTGCCAAAGCCTGCCTGAGTTCGACCGCCCCGGGGTCCGGATACCGGGTAAAAACATCGCTGTTCAGTTTTTTGATAATTTCCTGGCAAACCGCTTCCGGAAAAGGATAGGGGTTTTCGTTTAAGTCCATTCTGATGACATTGGGATAGGGATGGGTGTCGTAAGGTACCAAATCCCGCAGGTCTTCCCTGACCCTTGTCCGGACATCAAATTGTATGCTCATATTACTACTCCTTTTTGTCTGTTTTTTTTCGCTAATTGGCTTTTATTTTTTTGCTAATTTATCCAACCTTACCTGGATGGAATTGGCGTGGGCGTCCAAACCCTCCACTTTTGCCAGTTTGACAATGTCCTGGCCCACTTTTTCCAGGCGATCCCGGGAATAGGCAATAATACTAATTTTTTTCATAAAGGTGTCCACATTTAACGGAGAATAAAAGCGGGCCGTACCGCCTGTGGGCAGTACATGGTTGGGGCCGGCGTAATAGTCACCGACTGGTTCGGCCGTGTAATGACCCATAAAAACAGCTCCGGCGTTTTTGATTTTTCCCAAAATGTCAAAAGGCTTTTCCACGGCCAGTTCCAGGTGTTCGGGCGCATAAGTGTTGGCCATTTCAATGGCTTCGGCAAGGCTGTCAGTCACAATAATGGCGCTGTAGTCCCGCAAAGAAGCCGTTAAAATCTCTTTCCTGGACAAATATGATACCTGGCGCTCAATTTCTGCTTTTACGGCATGGGCCAATTTTTCGGAAGGAGTAACTAAAACTGCCGAAGCAAGCACATCGTGCTCAGCCTGGGAAAGCAGGTCAGCCGCCACATAAGTGGGATCTGCTGAGGCATCTGCGATGATCAGGATTTCGCTCGGTCCCGCCAGCATGTCTATATTTACCTGGCCGTAAACCATCTTCTTGGCCAGGGTAACGTATATGTTACCGGGGCCTGTAATAAGGTCAACCTTCCTTATGGTCCGGGTCCCGTAAGCCAGCGCAGCCACGGCCTGGGCGCCGCCAACTTTATATATTTCCGTAACTCCGGCCTCCGCCGCAGCAACTATCGAATAGGGATCAATCCGGCCCCCGGCCGTTGGGGGAGCGACCATAACAATCTCTTTAACTCCCGCCACCTTTGCCGGCACGGCATTCATCAGCACAGAAGAAGGATAGGATGCCGTACCCCCGGGTACGTAGATGCCAACCCGTTCCAGGGGGCGTACCAACTGCCCCAGGACAGTGCCGTCCTCTTCTGGGTCAAACCAACACTTTTGCAGTTGTTTTTCGTGATAAGCGGCAATATTGTCGCGGGCCTTTTGCAGGGCAGGCAAAACATCTTTATCAATAACCCGGTAAGCTTCTTCGATTTCTTCTTCCGAAACCCGTAAAGTTTCCGGCGTTAAGCGGGCTTTATCGAAGCGAGCCGTGTATTCCAGCACAGCCTCGTCGCCTCTCTCCCGTACCTCCTTTAAAATTTCGCTTACCCGCTGTTCATAAACGGCCTGGTCTTCATATACTTTGTTTAATACCTTTTCCACCTCGGTCTGGCCGCTTTTTAAAATTCTGATCATTTTTCCTTCCCCCGTTTCTTTAGACTTCTTTAGCTGTTCAAATTTCCTACAGCCCTATTCAGTCGTTCAGTTTTCCCACAACCTCTTTCAACTGCCCAATCAAGGGATTGATTCTGTTGTTCTTCAGCCGGTGGCTGACCCGGTTAGCAATCAGCCTGGCCGTAGACTTAAATATTTCAGCCACAGCCACCAGATTATTTTCCCGCAAAGTCCGGCCCGTGGACACAATATCCACAATCATCTCGGACAAGCCGACCAACGGCGCCAATTCTATGTTGCCATGCAGTTTGATAATTTCCATCTGCTTCCCTTCGGCAGCAAAATAATTTTGGGCCACCCGCGGAAACTTCGTGGCTACCCTGGCATGGGTCATCTGTTCCCATTGTCCGTCCTGGGCCGTCTTTTCAGGAACGGCCACTACGAACCGGCAGGCCCCGTATTTCAAATCCAGAAGTTCGTAAACGTCCTTGTTCTGTTCCACGATGGTATCTTTGCCGACAAACCCCAGATCCGCTGCCCCGTACTCCACAAAAGTGGGAATATCGGTAGGGCGGCAAATGATATATTTTACCCGGTCTTCTTCGTTGACAAAAAAGAGTTTCCGTGAATCAGTCTCCAGTTCATCCACGTTGAGCCCGGCTTCCCTGAGAACCCGGATCGTATCCTTATATAGTGTGCCTTTGGGGATAGCTATAGATAAATAATCATCCATAAAACACCAGGACCCCTTTCGCTTTAGCGCGTTAAAGCGCTAACATGATGAAATTATAGCATGGATTTTGATAAATGTCAATCCAAGGTAATAACCTTTGCATCGCTGAACATGGAATCCTCAGAATTCAGTTGGACACCGGATCTTCTGTCTCTTGTAACTACCCGGTGACCTTCTGCTCTCAATTGGGCAGCTTTATCAAAGGCCTCCAGGCGCCGGTGGCTTTCATATTCAATGATATAATCCAGGTTTTTGAAATCCCGGGAATGTCCCTGGCGTTCCAGAGCCAGCATAATCCTTTCTATCCCCAGGGCAAAACCGGTAGCCGGGCATGGCAAACCAAACTGGCCAAGCAAACCGTCATAACGACCGCCCCCACAAATGGGGAACCCCAATCCCAGGGCCGACCCTTCAAAAACAAGACCTGTATAGTAATCAAAATCCCTCAACAGCCCCAAATCCAGGTCGACATACCGGTCCAGCCTGTAATCAGTTAATACGGCAAAGACTTCCTCCAGGTTATCTAAAGCCTTCAAAGCTTTGGCGCTTGTAAGCATAGGCCTTATACTTTCCAGTTCCCGCCGGCTTCCGCGGAGGGTAATTATCTGCATCACCTTATCAATCTCTTTCTCCGGTAGTTTTTGGTTATGTAATATTTCTTCCACACCTACAAAGTTTTGGTTGCTGATAGTTGTTTTTATTTCTTTTTTTACCTCTTCGGCAACTTCCAGTTCTTCCATAAGTCCATTAAAAATATCTATTTGTCCTACACTCAATTTGAAATTTTGCAAGCCGATTTTTTTAAGAACTTCCACGGTAAGGGCCAGCACCTCGGCGTCAGCTTCGGGGCTGCTTGAACCTATAAGCTCTACTCCGGCCTGGTAATACTCTCTCTGGCGCCCGGCCTGCGGTTCTTCATAGCTGAAAACATTTGCTATATAAAAAAGCCGCAGGGGGAATGGTCCCCTTTTTTGCCTCGATGCCGTCAACCGCGCTATTGGCGTGGTCATATCGGGACGCAAGGCTAAAATCCGTCCCTGCCGGTCAATAAACTTATACATAAGGTCTAACTGTTCGTCCCGCTGACCTATCTTTAAAACATCAAAATATTCAAAGGCCGGCGTAACAACCTCCTGGTAACCCCAGGCCCTGAAAATATCACTGATCTCTCTTTCCAGTTCCCTTTTGCACCAAGCTTCGCCCGGCATCAGGTCCCTCACACCGGAAGGTATTTCGGTTTTAAAACTCCTGGACATCATCCACACCCCTCTACTACTTTAACATATTAAAGTGATAAAGATATCTTACCATACATCCCCATAAGTGTCAAGGCGGAATTGCCTTTCTCCCTACCAAAAAGAAAAAGCACCCCGTAACGCAAACCCTACGGCGTGCCCAATGCGGCATCTAATTAGCCGGCTGTTTTTGGGGAAAATAAACGGTAAAGACCGTCCCCACTTCTTCATTACCGGTCAAGCTGACAGTTCCCCCGTGTTTTTCTGTCAATTTTTTTACCGTATGTAAACCTAAACCGCTGCCTTCCAAACCTTTGGCGGAAAAACCTTTTTCAAAAATTTTATCTCTTAATTGTTCCGGTACTAACGGTCTCCGGCAGGCAACTTCCAAAAAGAAACCTTCGCCGTTTTCACTAAATGTAACTTTTACCTGCCTGTCGTCAGCGGATACGTTTTCTGCCGCATCCAAAGCATGGTCAATCAAATTGCCGATAATTTGAGATATAGTAATAGCAGAAATCTTTAGGCCAAGTAACTTTGATTTCAGGTCAACGGAAAACCGAATCCCCCTTGACTCGGCATTATGTCTTTTTTTCAGCAAGAGGGCTGCTATTTCCGGATGTTCCAGGTTACTTATTGAGGTGTCTGTTTTTAAACGATCGGTCACTTCTTTAATATACTGCAGGGCATGATCCTTTTTGCCCAATTGAATAGAACCCATGATCACCTGTAGGTGATTAAAAAAATCATGCCTATGGGTGCGTAAAATACCGACCAGCTCCTGGCTTTCTTTTAAACAGGCCTGGTTTAGTTCCGCCTCTTTTTCCTTTTTCGCCAACCTGATAATTTCCCTTACCAGGTAAATGGCCGCTATTCCCAGAACTACCCCGGCTGCTAACGAGAAGCCAAACATAGTCTTCATGGGTTTGGCAACTTTTTGGTACAAAGAAAAATAGCCCCAGAACCCGTTTACAAAAAAAATTAAAACTTGTAGCAAAATTACCATAATCAGGAATGCTGATTTTTGGTTAAATTGTGACGGTGAAAGCATGGTTTTCCTCCATTTAAAGTATTTACATGTCAAGATACTTCTGGCGCCTGAACATTTTTCGGAAAACAGATTGCAAAAACAGTACCTTTTTCTTCGTTACTGGTTAGTTCAACAGTCCCTCCGTGTTTTTCAGTAAGCTCCTTGACAATATACAAACCCAATCCGCTGCCATTACGACCCTTGGTTGTAAAGCCCTTCTGAAAAACCTTTTCCTGTAATTCCGGCGGTATGGCAGGCTTGCTATTACAAACCTTGATAATAAAACGCCGGCTGTCTTCGCTGAAAGTTATTTCTACAGTTCGATCCTCTTCTGCCGGTAAATCCTTGACGGCATAAAAAGCATTATCCACTAAATTTCCCAATATTCTGGAAATAACACTTGCAGGAAGGTCCAAGCCCCGTAAATCCGATTCCGGCCTTACAACAAGGCGAATCCCATCCTGTTCCGCATGGTGCATCTTTTTAAACAACAAAGCAGCCACTTCAGGATGTTCCATATTACTGATCAGGGATTCGTTTTTCAGGGAATCCACCACTTCATTGATATAATTGAGGGCATTTTCCGCTCTGTTCAAATGGATACATCCCATTATCACCTGCAGGTGGTTGAGAAAATCATGGCGGTGAGAACGCAAAACATCAATGAGCTCCCGGTTCTCCTCTAAATGAACCTTGTACACCTCGGCCTCCTGTTCCCTGGCTGCCAGCCGGATAACCTCCCTGAGCATCAGGACAGACCAGCCGCCCAGTACAATACCGGCCGATAATGAAAGGATGCCAACGGTTCTCAGGGAAATGCCCACTTTCTCATGCAGAGCAAAATAAGTCCATATTCCCGTCTCAACCACCACAAAGCTCTGCAGCAGTATCAAAAAAAGGAGTAATATTTTTTTGTCAACTTTATATCCTGGTATCATAACTGTTCCTCCGCTAACCACTGGACCCCCATTTCACAGTTGTCTACTCCCGCGGTGGCCGGAGTCTTGACCTGTCGCTTTAAGCCTATCGGCCCAGGTGTTCAATATTTATCAGCGCCCGGCCGGTAAAGGCAGTAAACAGACACGCCAAAATAAGTAACGCATCGCCCAGGTAACCGGTGACAATATGGAGCCAGGTATTGGACATTATATCTTCAATAGTGATATTTAGTTTACTAAGAATAAAGGGGAAAGTAGCTGATTCGCTAAGAATCAGAATAATAAAGCCCACCAGGCCGGCCACGGCACTGGCACCCCAGTTCCTGCGGCCGACCAGACGCAAAATGATGATTAACCCCAGCAGGTTCAGCACAGTATGAGTGCCTAACGGCCACTGGTTAATGGTATAAATACCGCGTACCAGGTAGACCAGCAATCCCTGCAGCAGGCCTACCATGACAGTCTGTTTCAGGTTTAGCCTGATGCCAATCAGCGCCATGCCGGTATAACCGACCAGAGCGCCTTCTATGATGTAAAAGAAAACCAGCACCCTGAGATCTTCCACGATAATTGCCTCCTTTGCAAGTACAGCTATGGGTAAATATTTTTATTCAGCGTTTTACATCACCAAGCTTTATTTTCTCAGTGCTTCGGGCAGCGAAGGTTGGTATCCGCTTACATTACACGCGGAAACCACGCTTATTTGGGCCAGAAATGTAAACAGCGCAATAGCCAGCATCAGCAATCTTCTGTACATGGGTTCCCTCCCCCTTTCTCCAGAGGCTAAGGCAACATTCTGTCCACCATTGCCACCAGACGATACCCACAGGGTGTCAGGCTGAAAATCTGCCACATCAGTCCCAGGGTGCCGGCCAAAATAACATCGGATTTGAATAAGTTTACAATACCGCAGGCGCTCCCGCCCCAAAGAATAAACCAGGCAACCAGATACATCCGTGATAATCTGCGCAGCCGCTTCTTCATTTTTTCTTCGGTAATCGGTTTGTTGGGCGTATCGGCAGGCGCATATTTATAAACAGCCCACAAACCCAGCAACCATACTGCTGTTACCAGTGCCGAAAGCAGAGGAGAGGAAAAATAGATGTGAGCAAGTCGCGAGAAGATTGCGATGGTGGGAGAAACTATAGCCCCCAGCAGAGAACAGTTCCTGATACTGGCAGAATGAGCGCCTCCGGACAGTACTCTCAGCCCGGCTGCGGTAAAAGCCGCAACCAGGGCCAACTGAACAACTCCAAGCAGCCAGGATATAATGACTATCAGGACAATTCCGGCCAAATTGCTTACAAAAACAGCAAAACCATAAGTTACAATCTCTGCCTGTTCATTGCTTAAGCCCAATTCTCTTTGCAGGTAATCAGAAAATTTACCGATAATTTTTTCCGTTTACATCTCTCCTTCCTGAAACTAAAAGTCTATATTTCTAATTCTTATTATTTCGACATTTTTTGCTAAAATCCTTCATCATGTTATTTTTATCCTGTGAACCTATGTTTTCTTCCGTGTCCCCAAGGAAGAGCTCAAATCCCTGGAACAGAGCTGCTGCCGTCTGTCAGCGGCGGTTTCAGATTTTAACCTTTCCAATACAAGCTTATATCCGTCCGCACCATAATTCAGGCAGCGTTTCACCCTGCTGATAGTGGCCGTACTGGCCCCGGTCCGTTCAGCAATCTCCCCGTAGGTCTTTTCGGCCTGCAGCATTTTGGCCACCTCCAACCGCTGGGCCATGGCCTTGAGCTCGGCCACCGTACATATATCTTCAAAAAAACGGTAGCATTCATCGACATTTTCCAGCAGCAGCACAGCTTCAAACAGTTGGTCAAGCAAAGGATCTTTCAGTTTGAATTCAACCAAAGTTCTCCCTCCATGATCTCTTTTGGTTTACCTAATTCCACAATGAAACATATTTCCCTTCTTTAATATGCTAAAATAAAAAACTAACCATATTTTAGACCGTTTTTTCAGAAAATAGTATACACAAGATTGGTTAGTGGAACTCCGTTCACTTGAAATCACTGAACTTGGCCAAATCGCCGTGCATGGTTTGAGGCCCACGGTTTCCGATGTCCATACTGGAACAGGGGCCAGGGTTGAAAGTAAAATGCCCCAAATCACCGGCTAAGGCCAATAACAGCCGTGGCTGGAGCCACATACGGCAATTCAGCCGGGTCCGTGATTTGGGACACAAAGGAAACAATTAATTTATGTGTTTCATAGATGTCGTAAAGCCTTTTGACCGATATCTTTACGATAATGCATGTTGTCGAAATGGATTTTGCCTACAGCTTTATAGGCATTTTCAATTGCCGCCGGTATAGATGGGCCAAGGGCCGTTACACCGAGCACCCGTCCTCCGGATGTAACTATGCGGCCATCCTGTAAACCCGTTCCTGCGTGGAAGACAATGGCCTCTCTAGCCGCATCGTCTAACCCGGTAATAGGGTCGCCTTTTTTATAGCTACCCGGATACCCCCCTGCTGCAAGCACCACACAGACAGCCGCTTCCGGTTTCCACCTGATATTAACTTCATGCAAACGCTTGTCTATTACCGCCTCCATAATCTCCACCAGATCGCTGTCCAAGCGCGTTAATACCGCCTGGGTTTCCGGGTCCCCAAAACGCACGTTAAATTCCAGGACTTTCGGCCCGTCTTTGGTTATCATCAGGCCGGCATAGAGTACTCCCTCGTAAAGGCGCCCCTCCTGGGCCATACCTTGCACGGTGGGTTTAAGAATCTTTTCCATCACCTGCCGGTGTAATTCATCCGTATAAACGGGAGCGGGCGAATAGGCGCCCATGCCGCCGGTATTGGGTCCTTCGTCATTATCAAATACCCTTTTATGGTCCTGGGAAGACACCATGGGAACCACCGTTTCCCCGTCGGTAAAAGCTAAAATACTTACTTCCTCGCCTTCCAGGCATTCTTCAATGATAATCATATCCCCGGCCTGGCCAAAGGCTTTGTCTTCCATCATCATGCGCACGGCATTTATGGCCGTTTCTTCATCCCGCGCCACCACCACACCTTTTCCGGCCGCCAAACCGTCAGCCTTGACCACGCAAGGCGCCCCCGTTTCCTTAATATATTCGATGGCAGACCCGGCATCAGTAAACTTGGCGTATTTGGCCGTGGGGATGTTGTACTTGGACATAAGTTCCTTGGCCATCACCTTGCTGCCTTCCAGTTCCGCAGCCTGCCGGGAAGGCCCGAATACCTTGAGACCTGCGACTCGAAATTTATCCACCAAACCCATGGTTAACGGCGCTTCAGGCCCAACCACGGTCATATCAATGCCTTCCTGTTGAGCAAAGGTTAACAAACCGTCAATATCCTCGACGGAAATGGTGACACATTCGGCAATTTGCGCCATCCCGGCGTTTCCCGGCGCACAATAGACCTTTGTCACTTTTGGGCTTTGTTTGATTTTCCAGACCAGGGCATGTTCACGCCCGCCACCGCCAACAACCAGTACTTTCAAGCTATTCACCTCTGCAAACAGCCAGTGGTCATCACCACCGGCCGGAAATTTTGTTCACAGCCCGGAGACAGTGGTCAGTTGATATCCAGCCACAGCTATGGTGAAACAGTAAGTTGGGATCTAACGGAGGACGGTTTGTGGCAAACTTTTTTAAACCACATTTTCTCTGTGTTTCCTCTGTGCTCTCTGCGTCCTCTGTGGTGACTATTTAAATTCGCACCACTGTCACGGGCCCCTTTTAGTGTTTGAAATGCCTCATGCCAGTAAAGACCATGACTATGCCATGCTCGTCGGCCGCTTTGATGGATTCCTCGTCCCGTAGGGAACCGCCCGTCTGAATAATGGCCGTAATTCCCGCTTTGGCGGCCTCGTCGACTGTGTCACGGAAGGGAAAGAAGGCATCGGAGGCCAGCACCGCCCCTTTCGCCTTTTCGCCGGCCTGGGCAAAGGCTATCCTGGCCGAACCCACACGGTTCATCTGTCCGGCGCCGACTCCCAATGTGCACTTATCCTTAGTCACTACTATGGCGTTGGATTTCACATGCTTAACAACTTTCCAGGCAAAAAGCATTTCTTCTAATTGTTCTCTGGTAGGCTGTGCTTTGGACACTACTTTCAGGTCATCAACAGTTATTGACCCGGCATCGGATTCCTGAACAAGCAAGCCGCCGTTTACAGCCTTCATATCGTAGCCCGCAGGCGGCCCTTCGGGCATCTGCCCGGTCTTCAAAACCCGCAGATTTTCCTTTACCCCAAAAACTTCCAGAGCCTCCTCCGTATAATCAGGAGCAATAACGGCCTCCAGGAAAATCTCATTCATTTTTTCGGCTGTAGCTTTGTCCACAGTAGTATTTATGCCCACAATCCCGCCGAAGGCCGATACAGGGTCGGCTTCATAGGCCCGCCGGTAAGCCTCGGCTAAACTGGCGCCGCTGGCCACGCCGCAGGGATTGTTATGCTTGATGATGACCACCGTGGGTTCTGTAAATTCCCTGGCTATTTCGAAGGCTGCATTGGCGTCCATAATATTGTTAAAAGACAATTCTTTCCCCTGCAGTTGCTGCGCTGTTCCAACACCCGGCGTTTTTGCCAGCGGGTCCCGGTAGAAAGCCGCTTTTTGATGCGGGTTTTCGCCGTACCGGCAATCCTGCGCCTTGACAAAGCTGAGATGGAGGTTGGCCGGGAACTTTTCCCCCGTCGTTTCCCGTACCAAGTTGTTCATATAGGCGCTGATGTATGTATCATACTCTGCCGTGTGGGTAAAGGCCTCGGCTGCCAACTGCATTCTGAATTCCCTGCTTACTTTTCCTTTTTTCAGTTCTTCAATAACCTGGCCGTATCTCACCGGGTTCACCACAATGATAACATGCTCAAAGTTTTTGGCTGCCGCCCTTACCATGGTAGGCCCGCCGATATCTATGTTTTCAATGGCGTCTTCCAGTGTCACGTCCGGCTTGCTGATGGTCTGCTTGAAAGGATACAGATTCACCGCAACCAAATCTACCGGACCAATGTTATGTTCTTCTAACTGGGCTAAATGCTCGGGGGTTCTCTTCGCCAAGATACCACCGTGGACATACGGGTTTAAAGTCTTGACCCGGCCGTCCAGGATTTCCGGGAATCCGGTTATCTCAGTAACATACTTGGCCGGTATTCCCGCTTCTTTAATAGTTTTGAAAGTGCCGCCCGTGGACACAATTTCAAACCCCAGCCCGTGCAGGGCGCGGGCAAATTCAACAACGCCTTCCTTGTTTGACACACTGATAATCGCTCTCCTGCTCAACTTTACTCCTCCTTTTCCGGTTTCAGCAACGTCCTAGTCACTGATCCGCACTTTTCTTCCCTCAACCTTTAATTTACCGTCAGCAAAGAGTTGAATGGCCTGGGAGTAAATCTTGTGTTCCTCTTGCAGTATTCTCTGAGCCAAAGTGTCTTCATCATCGTCTTGCATGACAGGTACGACAGCCTGCAGGATAATCGGACCTGTATCCATGCCGGCGTCTACAAAATGGACGGTACATCCCGAATACCTGACCCCGTATTCTACCGCATCCCTTTGGCCATGCGCCCCTGGAAATGCAGGCAGCAAAGCGGGGTGAATGTTCATTATCCGGTTGGGAAAACTCTGTAGCAGCACTTCACCGACCAACTTCATATAGCCTGCCAGAACCACCAGGTCAACACCATGCTGAACCAGGGTATCCACTATTGCTTTCTCGTATTCGGCTTTCCCTGGAAAACTTGCCAGTTCAAACCAGAAAGCCGGAATTCCTTTTTTCCTGGCCCTTTCCAGGGCAAAGGCCCCTGGTTTGTCGCTGATGACAACAACCACTTCCGCCGATAGCTTCCCGGCATCAATGTTATCCATGATTGCCTGCAGGTTGGAGCCTCTGCCGGAAGCCAGCACGCCCAGCTTTACTTTGGCCATAGTTATACCCCCTTATATTCTACAGCCGCCTCTCCGGGTACTACCTCACCTATATAAACGGCTTTTTCCCCGTTAGCGGCAAGGGTCTGCATTACAGCTTCCGCTTCGTCGGGAGCCGCAATTATGACCAGGCCTATGCCCATATTGAATGTGCGCAGCATTTCATGGTCTACCACGCGGCCCGTCTCCTGGATAAGTTTAAAGATAGGCGGTACTGTCCAGGCCGACGGGTCAATTACTACCTTACAGTTGTTGGGAAGGATACGGGGAATGTTTTCCGTCAAGCCACCACCGGTAATATGCGCCATCCCTTTAATACGATGTTTTTCCAACAGGGGAAGTACCTGTTTCACGTAAATACGGGTTGGCTCAAGAAGTTCCTCGCCCAATGGCCTGGTTAAAGGCGCCGGTGTCTCATGCAGGGCAAAACCGCCTATTTCCAGCAGCACTTTTCTGGCCAGGGAAAACCCGTTGCTGTGGAGTCCGGATGAAGGCAAACCGACCAGTTTGTCACCAGGCTGAACAGCATGGCCGTCGATTATTTTCTCCCGGTCAACAATACCGACGACAAACCCGGCCACATCATATTCGTCTTCGGCATAAAATCCGGGCATCTCCGCAGTTTCACCGCCAATCAGGGCACACCCGGCCTGGCGGCAGCCTTCGGCAATCCCTTTTACAATATCGGCTACCTTTTCAGGAACCAATTTCCCTACTGCCAGGTAGTCCAGGAAAAACAGGGGTTCCGCTCCCTGCACCAGGATGTCGTTCACACACATAGCCACAGCATCAATACCGATGGTATCATGCCTGCCCGTCATAAAAGCTATTTTTAATTTGGTACCTACTCCGTCCGTTCCGGAAACCAGGACCGGATTTTTATATTTGGCTGCATCCAAGGCAAATAAGCCGCCAAACCCTCCTATGCCGGTCAGTACTTCCGGGCGGAAGGTCCTCTTGACATGGGCCTTCATCAATTCTACCGCCTCATTGCCGGCTGTAATGTCTACACCTGCATCGGCATAAGTTATCCCTTTTTTTTCTTCCATTTCCTTCCCCTCCTATTCCAGAACGAATTTTCCCATTTCCTCCGGTTTGGGGATAGGAATGGGATAATCGCCGTCAAAACAGGCTGTACAAAACTTACCGGGTACGGTATTGAACGCTTTCAAGAGCCCTTCCAGGCTCAGGTAATGGAGCCCGTCGGCCCCGATGAATTGCCTTATTTCATCAAGGGACATCTTGGCAGCTATTAGCTCTTTCCTGTTGGAAGTATCTATACCATAATAACAGGGCCATAAAATAGGCGGCGAACTGACACACATGTGGATTTCTTTGACTCCTGTATCCCGGAGCATTTTAACCATACGGCTACAGGTAGTACCCCTGACAATGGAGTCATCAATCATCAGAATCCGTTTCCCCTTGAGAATGTTTTTGATCGGGTTTAATTTCAGGTGTACCGCCAGGTCCCTCAATTCCTGTGTCGGCTGGATAAAGGTCCTGCCGATATAACGGTTTTTCATGAGCCCTTCCTCAAAAGGCAGCCCTGATTCCTCGGCATAGCCCCGGGCAGCGGCATTTCCCGAATCCGGCACAGATATCACCAGGTCCACATCGGCACGGTACTCTTTCGCTAATTGGCGACCCATCTCACGGCGAACCTGATTGACCATATACCCGTCAATAACGCTGTCGGGCCGGGCAAAATATATGAACTCAAAAACACAGAGGCCTTTTCTTTCCGCTGCCCCGTAATGTATAGACTTAATGCCGTTTTTGTCTATGACGATTACCTCGCCCGGTTCCACATCCCTGACCAACTCGGCCCCAATGGTATCAAGGGCACAGGATTCGGAAGCAAGTATATAAGCGCCGCCCAGTTTACCGAGACACAACGGTCTGACGCCATATGGGTCCCGCACCCCGATTAACTTATCCCCGGTCAAAACCACCAGGGAATAGGCGCCTTCTATTTCATCCATACACCTGGTAATAGCCTTCTCAATAGGCACGTTGCTGTGTCTGGCTATGATGTTTACAATTACTTCGGTATCAATAGAAGATTGGAACACTGCACCCCTTTCCATGAGCTTCGGGCGAAGTTGGTGGACATTGGTCAGGTTGCCGTTATGAGCCAGGGCAATCATACCTTTTTGGTAATAACACACAAGCGGCTGGGCATTGGTGACTAAACTGGAACCAGTGGTGGAATAGCGCACATGTCCAATAGCCGCATGTCCTTTCAGGCTGTCTAACCGGGCTTCGTCAAAAACCTCGGGCACCAGGCCCATATTTTTATGCAGCAGGATGTTTTTACCGTCAGCAGTGGCAATACCTGCGCTTTCCTGTCCCCGGTGCTGCAAGGCGTAAAGCCCGTAATAGGTCAGGCGGGCAACATCTTTATCCGGTCCGAAAATACCGAAAATTCCGCATTCTTCCCTTGGTTTGTCGGCCCGGAACAGGTCCGGTTCGACGTCTTTGTCCGAGGAGAGCCCGTAATCTTCCTTGATCATTTTATCTTCCTCCGCATACAAAGTAAATCATTTCCGGAAATATGCCAAAGCTTAAATACTCTCTCCCGTGAGCCTTCTAAGCACTTCCCGGTAAGCCTCTTCCACGTTGCCCAGGTCTCTTCTGAAACGGTCCTTATCGAGTTTTTCTTTCGTTTCCACATCCCAGAAGCGGCAGGTATCAGGTGAAATTTCATCAGCCAGAATTACCTCGCCTTTATGAATACCAAACTCCAATTTAAAATCAATTAAATCTATTTTTTTATCTTTTAAATACTCTCTGAGAATGTCGTTCACCTGCAAAGCTATGGAAGAAATTGTTTGCACCTGTTCGGGCGTAGCTAAATTAAGAGCATAGATATGGTATTCGTTAATTAGCGGATCACCCAGGGCATCATCCTTGTAATAGAACTCAAGCACCGTCCTGGGCAGCATGGTACCTTCCGGCAGTCCTATCCGCTTGGATAAAGAACCGGCCGCAATATTGCGCACAACAACTTCTACCATGATAATCTTTGCCGCCTTGACAATTTGCTCCCTGTCGTTGACCTGTTTCACCAGGTGAGTTGGTATCCCTTTGCTTTCCAGCAAATTGAAAAAATGGGTAGAAATCTTGTTGTTTAGGATTCCTTTGTTCATGATAGTGCCTTTTTTCTTGCCGTCAAAGGCCGTTGCATCGTCTTTGTACTCCACCCAGTACAGGTCCGGGTCAGTAGTCTTGTAGACTTTTTTGGCTTTCCCTTCATAAAGTAATTCCTGCTTTTGAATATCCATTGTTCTCCCCCCTTAAATTTAAGCCACACAGGCATCTGTCAACCGGTCACTGCACACCGGCCACTAATCATAAACCAAAGCGGGCAAAGATGGTATCTACATACCTGAGATACCACTGGTAATCAAACAGAGAACGCAGTTCTTCGGGTGAAATAAGGGCCGTTACATCCTCGTCCGCTAACAAGAGATCCAGGAAGTTTTGCTTGGTGCGCCAAACCTCCATGGCATTTCTCTGCACCAGTTCGTAAGCTCTTTCTCTAAGGATACCTTTTTCCACAAGGGCCAGCAGTACCCTTTGCGAGTAAATCAGGCCCCTGGTTTTATTCATGTTTTCCATCATAGCGTCGGGATAAACCAGTAGGTTACTAACAATTTTTATAGTCAGATGGAGCATGTAATCAAGTAGGATAGTGCTGTCAGGTATGATTACCCGCTCTACAGAAGAATGGGATATGTCTCTTTCATGCCATAAAGCCACGTTCTCCATGGCCGCCAAAGCGTTGCCCCGCAATACGCGTGCCAAACCGGAAATCCTTTCCCCTGTGATGGGGTTTCTCTTATGGGGCATGGCCGAAGAACCCTTCTGCCCCTTGGCAAAGTACTCCTCGGCCTCTCTGATATCGGTCCGTTGCAGATTGCGCAGCTCCGTGGCGATTTTTTCCAACGTGCATCCTATCACCGCTATGGTCGCCATGTATTCAGCGTGCCTGTCCCGCTGAATAACCTGAGTGGCTATCGGCGCAGGTTTTAAGCCAAGTTTTTCGCAAACCCGGCGCTCCACTTCCGGGTCGATATTGGCGTAAGTGCCTACAGCCCCGGATAACTTACCGACGCTGATATTTTCGATGGCCCTTTTCAGCCGTTCGATATTGCGGTCTGTTTCCGCAATCCAGAGGAGCATTTTCATGCCGAAGGTCATCGGTTCGGCATGAATGCCGTGGGTCCGCCCGATCATCGGTGTATATTTGTACTCTTTGGCTTTTTCCACCAGCTTTTCCCGCAGGATCTGCAGGCGGGGAAGCAAAAGTTCTCCCGCTTCCTTCATTAACAAACACAGGGCCGTGTCCCCCACATCCGATGAAGTCATACCCATGTGAATGTATTTTGACTCTTCACCCACGTTTTCGGCCACGTTGGTCAGGAAGGCAATCACATCATGGTTGGTCACCTTTTCAATCTCGTTAATCCGGTCAACATCAAAAGCTGCCTTTTCCCTGATTGCCTTCGCCGCCTCCACCGGTATATAGCCCAGTTCGGCCATGGCTTCACAGGCGGCAATCTCCACGTCCAGCCACTTTTGAAACTTGTTCTCCAGGGTCCAGATTTTCCCCATTTCAGGTAATGTGTAACGGTCAATCATCCTTTAGGTACCTCCGTTAAATTTTGTTCTGACAAGATAAAATTAGCTCTGGCGAGTCCAGAACCAGGGAACCACCAGAGCCAAAAATCAGCATGGTATACCGGATTCCTTTAAAGGGATGCCAAAAGAACCGGTGTTCCCTCGTAGTCCGGTCATTTACGGTGCCGGGTAGAGACTCTCGAACCATATTATCGAGTATATACGAGGGTCTCAGGATGTTTAGGTAACATCCGGAGACTATTCATTTTTTCAAGCTTCTATTAACTGCCGTTGTTCAAATAACCTTCTATACCCAATTCGGCAAGTTTGGCAGCTTTCGCCTCCACTTCCCGTTCCATTTTCGCTTTATATTCCTTTATTTTTTCCCTGACTTCAGGGTACTTGGCGCCAATAATCTGGGCGGCCAGGATACCTGCATTCTTTGCCCCGTTTATGGCAACCGTGGCTACAGGAATTCCCGGCGGCATCTGAACAATAGCGTACAGGGCGTCCACTCCTTCCAGAGCCCCTGATTTGATAGGCACCCCTATAACCGGCAGCGGAGTGAGGGCAGCAATGACTCCTGGCAGGTGGGCAGCCATACCGGCCCCGGCAATAATTACTTCCAGTCCTCTTTCTGCGGCCGTTTTGGCATACTGCGCCGTCTTCTCAGGTACACGGTGGGCCGAAGAAATGATAACCTCGCTTTCGATACCGAACTCTGCCAGTATGTTGGCCGCATCCCGCATTATCTTCAGGTCTGAGTCACTCCCCATTACAATACCAACAAGCGGTTTAGCCATAAGCCACCTCCAAAGCTATTATCATACAGTAAAAAGTTTTTCTAAATAAATTTTCCACATGCAAGGTTAAGTTTCCTGTGTCAAAAACCTTTATCCTTTAAAATTATGCGCTCCCCAGCATAGTGTACCTAACAGCCACCAGGACAACCAGTATATACATCAGCCAGTGAACTTCCCTTGCTTTTCCCGTGGCTATTTTTAAAAATACGTAAGTAAATATGCCGGCTGAAACGCCATTGGCAATATTTTGGGTAAAAGGCATAAATACAATGGTAAGGAATGCCGGAATGGCCTCAGTCATTTCCGAAAAATCAATATCCCTGATGGCCGATACCATCAATAAACCCACCAGAATCAGAGCAGGAGCAGTGGCCGCGCTCGGAATCAGAACGAAAAAAGGCGCCAGAAAAATGGCCAGCAGGAACATTATTCCGGTGGTGACTGCCGTAAGGCCTGTCTTACCACCTTCTCCTATACCGGCGGCGCTTTCAATATAAGCAGTAACGGTACTGGTTCCCATGAGCGCTCCAAAACTGACACCGAGAGCGTCAACCAGCATAGCCCGGCCAATTTTGGGGTTATTCCCCTTCTCATCAAGCAGTCCCGCTTTGCCTGCAGTCCCCACCAAAGTACCAAAGGTATCAAAGAGCTCAACAAAGGTAAAAGTCAATATTACGGTAATCAGTCCTGCTCCGAGAGCGCCCTTCACATCAAGCTGGCCTATGGCAACATTACTGAAAGAGGGAAGGGCATACTTAAAACCTTCAATTTTGGTTACCCCCAACGGAATGCCTATAACAGTCGTTATGATAATTCCCCAGAGCAAAGAACCTTTGATTTTTCTGGCCATCAACAGGCCGGAAATAAGCAGACCTATAATCGCCAGGAGGGCCGGGCCGTGACTGATGTTCCCCAGTTGAACCACCCATTCTGTCGGCTGGATAACACCTTTGCCTGCTTTGGCAATCCCTTCCAGTGTGCCGCCAAATTTGCCGGGCAGTAATTCCAGGAAGACAACGGTAAGCCCGGATAATTTCACACCTATAAAAGTAATAAACAATCCAATACCGACGGTAATTGCTTTTTTCATAGAATTTGGCACAGCTTCTACCAACAACTGTCGAATGTTGGTTACTGTCAAAATCAAAAAAATAACTCCGGAAATGAATACAGCTCCCAGGGCCACTTGCCAGGTCATCTGGCCTGAAGCCACAACAGCGGCAAAGTAAGCATTCAGACCCATACCCGGCGCCAGGGCGATGGGGAAGTTCACGAACAGCCCCATGGCTATAGTAACTATCCCTGCCGCCAGCGCCGTAGCCAGGAAAACGGCATTGTAATCCATGCCTGCCCCGGAGAGAATAATGGGGTTGACGGCAAGTATGTAGGCCATCGTCATAAAAGTGGTCAACCCGGCAACAACTTCTGTTCCGACACTGGTGTCTAATTCCCTGAGTTTGAATAACCTTTCCAGCATAGCAGAATACCTCCTTAAGTTTAAAGTGCGTTAGCTTGGGTAACCATTAAAACATTGAATATTGATTTTATAATTGTACTGCTTAAGCAATTTCTACAATGCTAAGGTTGCCGGTAATATTCTCCCACTTAACTGTGAAATTAGAACAAAAAACAAAAAAGTTTACCAAAATAAACAAAAGTATGAAATATTAAAATAGCCCAGACCGGTAGATCTACTCAATCGAGTGAAACCTACCCGTCTGGGCTTTTATCCCGTCGGTGTAGTGTTAAAAAACACCTGTACCACTCGGACCAGTCCTATAAGTTAGAACCAAATGACCACTTGTACCAGCAACCGGTCATTGGCCGCTAACTACAGCGGAACCCTAGGCACACTTTCCCTCGTATAACGGTGCAGCTTACCGAAAAACGAGATTTAATTTTACAAATTTATCTTAACAAGGGAGCATGTTTGTGTCAAGATTAGAGTTTTAAGCAAAATACCTTACCCCGGCCTCAAACAGCTTTTGGTCTTTTTCTCCGGGTACATTCTTATAGACATTGGAGCTAATTCTCTCTGAATGTCCCATTTTGCCCAGCACCCGGCCGTCAGGGCTGGTAATACCTTCAATGGCATGCATGGATCCGTTGGGGTTAAAGGCAATGTCGTAAGTTGGTTTCCCCTCGAGGTCCACATATTGAGTAGCCACTTGCCCGTTTCTCATCAACTGTTCTATCTCTTCCTCCCTGCCCACAAAACGCCCTTCGCCGTGAGAAACAGCTATAGTATGGACATCGCCCACATTTACATTGTTAAACCACGGAGACAAGGTAGACGTTACCTTGGTCCGCACCAGGCAGGAAACATGGCGCCCGATGGTATTAAAGGTGAGGGTAGGGCAGTCTTGCGAAATATCTCTGATTTCACCGTAGGGCACCAAACCAAGCTTAATCAGAGCCTGAAAACCGTTGCAGATGCCCAGCATCAGGCCGTCTCTTTGTTTTAACAATTTCATGACTGCCTCTTTAACCCTGGAGTTTCTGAATATAGCAGCGATGAACTTGCCGGAACCGTCAGGCTCATCACCGGCGCTAAAGCCGCCGGGTATCATAATTATCTGCGAATTATCAATGGCCTTGACCATGGCCTCAATTGATTGCTCTATTTCCACGGGGGTAAGGTTCCTGATAACCAGGGTTTCCACTATGCCGCCGGCCTTTTCAAAGGCCCTGGCGCTGTCATATTCACAGTTGGTGCCGGGAAATACCGGGATAAATATCCGTGGCCTGGCCACCGGTATAGCCGGCTTGCCGGTGTTTCTCCCGGTAAACCATGCTGTTTTTGGCTTTTCAGATATGGCGTCTGTCCTGGTAGGAAAGATTTTTTCCAGGGGTTTCTCCCACTCAGCAACAGCCTCTGCCAAGCCTATTTCTACACCGTTTACCTGTAAAACAGCCTTTTCGCTGGTATACCCCAACACCTTGTAATGCACAGAACCGAAAACCTCTTCCAGATTTATCTTTTCGTCCAGCTCCAGGACTATGGAACCGTAATCGGGCGCAAAAAGGTCAGCCGGTTCCATTTTGGCGGTAAAGACCATGCCTATCCGGTTGCCAAAGGCCATCTTGCTCACAGCAGCAGCCAACCCGCCCATTCTTACCGAGTGCGCTGCCAAAACCTTGCCTGACTGGATCAGTTCATATACCTTGGAGAAGTTTGCAGCCAACCGGTCGAAATCAGGCATCTCCTTGGCATCCCGGGCAGCCGGAACCAAAACAACTTTACTGCCAGCTTTTTTGAATTCCGGCGAAACCACTTTATCCACTTTCACAACACCGGCGGCAAAAGCTACCAAGGTAGGAGGAACATGCAGGTCTTTGAAGGTACCTGACATGCTGTCCTTGCCGCCAATGGCCGGAATGCCAAATCTTTTCTGGGCATAGAAGGCCCCCAGCAAAGCGCTGAAAGGCTTGCCCCACCGGGCTGCGTCTTTCCCCAGTTTTTCAAAGTATTCCTGGAGAGTAAGCCTGATTTTTTTATAATCTCCGCCTATAGCAACCACTTTGGCCACAGCTTCCAGAACAGCATACAAAGCGCCGTGGAAAGGACTCCACTTGGCTAATTGGGGGTTATATCCGAAGGTCATCACCGTTCCCGTCGTGGTATCCCCCGCCAGAACAGGGATTTTGGCCACCATACCTTCCGCCGGGGTGGCCTGGTATTTCCCGCCAAAGGGCATGAGCACGGTGCCGGCGCCGATAGTACTGTCAAATCTTTCTACCAAACCCTTTTGACTGCAGACGTTTAAATCCCGCAAGTTGGCCAGCCAGGCAGCCTTTAAATCCCCCAACTCTTTTTCCACACCGGGGTTGAGCCTGGCAAAATAGCTCTCATCCTCTGCCGGCGCCTTCACCGCTACCCTGGTCTTCTGTTTTACCCCGTTGGTGTTGAGGAAAGCCCGGCTGATGTCAACAATGTATTGCCCCCGCCAGCTCATGCGCAGCCTGCCGGTGGAGGTTACTTCCGCCACCGCAGTGGCTTCCAGGTTTTCTTCCCGGGCTAATTGGATAAAGCGCTGCACATTTTCCCGGTCCACCACAACAGCCATGCGCTCCTGGGATTCGGAAATGGCCAGCTCCGTACCGTCCAGCCCCTCATACTTCTTGGGTACTGCATCAAGGTTTATATCCAGCCCGTCAGCCAGTTCTCCGATAGCCACCGATACCCCGCCGGCGCCAAAATCATTGCACTTCTTTATCATTACGCTGACTTCGGGGTTTCTGAACAGCCGCTGGATTTTGCGTTCCTCGGGGGGGTTACCCTTCTGGACCTCAGCGCCGCAGGTCAGAATAGACTCTTCAGTGTGCTCCTTGGAAGAGCCTGTAGCCCCACCGCAACCGTCCCGGCCTGTGCGGCCGCCCACCAGGATAACCACATCTCCCGCTGCCGGTTGTTTCCTGACCACATTTTTCCTGGGCACAGCGCCTATGACGGCGCCAATTTCCATTCGCTTGGCCACAAATCCCTCATCATACAGCTCAGCCACCTGGCCGGTGGCCAAGCCGATCTGGTTGCCGTAGGAACTGTAGCCATGAGCCGCCTCGGTGGTTATCTTACGCTGGGGCAGCTTGCCGGGCAGGGTGTTTTCTATCCTGGTCCGGGGGTCACCGCTGCCGGTAACCCGCATGGCCTGATAGACATAGGAACGCCCTGAGAGCGGGTCCCTGATGGCTCCGCCCAGGCAAGTGGCCGCGCCACCAAAAGGCTCTATTTCCGTGGGGTGGTTATGGGTTTCGTTTTTGAACATAACCAGCCATTCTTCCTCCCGGCCGTCCACGTCCACATTTACCACAATACTGCAGGCATTTATTTCATCTGATTCATCCAGGTCCTGTAAAAGCCCCCTCTTGCGCAGTTCTTTCATGCCCATGGTGGCGATATCCATAAGGCAAATATCCTTCCCTTTATCTTCATAAACAAACCTGCGGGACTGCAGGTACTCCTCATAAGCCTTCTTTACGGGTTGGGTAAAAGTCCCCTCTTCTATGGTCACTTCCTCTATTTCAGTCAAAAAGGTGGTATGCCGGCAGTGGTCGGACCAGTAGGTATCTATTACCCTCAGTTCCGTAACGGTAGGATCCCTTTTTTCAGTGTCCCTAAAATACTCCTGCAGAAACTTGAGATCGGCAAAACTCATGGCCAGGCCCATTTCATCCATCAGGCGCTGCAGCTCTCCGTCAGGCAGGGAAATAAAACCTGCCACCACCGCCACATCAGGGGGAACAATACATTCCATACCCAGGGTTAAAGGCTTGTCCAGAGATGCTTCCCGGGAATCAACAGGATTAATGCAGTAACTTTTTATCCTGGCTATTTCATCATCGGAAATGCTGCCTTTCAGCACAATTACCCGGGCCGACCGGATAACCGGCCTTTCCTTCTGGGTGAGAATCTGCACGCATTGAGCCGCCGAATCTGCCCGCTGGTCATATTGGCCCGGCAGGTATTCCACGGCAAACACTATGTCGCCGTCATCGACAGGCAGCGCCTCGTCATAAACGTAGTCGACGGTCGGTTCTGAAAAAACGGTGGTTCTGGCGTTCCGGTATTCTTCATCGGAAATCCCCTCGATATCATAACGGTTGACAATCCGCAGGCGCTCCAGACCCGCAATATCCAGGTTCTCCTTAAGGTCCCGGTACAGGTTTTGCGCTTCCACATCATAACCGGGTTTCTTTTCGACAAAAATTCTCCGCACTGTCACAGTAATTTTACCACCCCATGAAATTTACTACTTTACAGCTTTATTCTACCATACTAAAATTAATAAGTGTAGTTAATATTACTAATATATTTTATTAGGAGCTCTTATATGGATATCAACTTCGAATTATACAAAGTTTTTTACTACGTAGCCAAAAATCTCAGCTTCTCCGGGGCTTCACAGGAGCTGCACATCTCCCAGTCCGCCGTAAGCCAGTCCGTCAAACTGCTGGAGGAAAAAATGAACTGCCGGCTGTTCATCAGGAATACCAAGCAGGTCAAACTTACTCAGGAAGGGGAGACCCTGTTCAGGCATATTGAACAGGCTTATAACCTGATCAGGGCCGGTGAAAGAAGCATTGAGGAAATCCACTCCCTGCAACAGGGAGAAGTCAGGATAGGGGCAAGTGATACCATCTGTAAATACTACCTTCTTCCCTATCTCAAGAAGTTTAACCGCCTTTACCCCAACATTCGCATCAAAGTGACCAACAGGACATCGCCCAGGTGTATTGAACTACTGAAAAAAGGCAGTGTAGACGTGGCAGTGGTGAACATGCCTGGAACAGTGGAGAAAACAATGCGGGTAGATAAGGTGAAAACCATACACGATGTGTTTATAGCCGGGCAAAACTTCGCCCACCTGAAGAGGAAGAAAATCTCCCTGCAAGAACTGGCACAATATCCTGTGCTGATGCTGGAAAAAAACACCACAACAAGAAACTTTATTGATACGTTCCTGGAAAGTAAAGGCGTAAAGATAATCCCCGAAGTGGAACTGGGCAGTGTGGACCTGCTGGTGGAAATGGCCAAAATAGGCCTGGGCATCTCTCTGGTGGTAAAAGAATACATCGAAAAAGAACTCTCCGGCAGCGAAGTTTTTATGTTGAACCTGCGGGAAAAAATACCTGCCAGGAAGCTGGGTGTTTTAACAAATAACAACATTCCCCTGTCGGTGGCAGCGCAAAAATTTGTAGCATTGCTTGTTTAGCCCCTTCTGAAACAAACGGTTGCCCCAGACATAAACGCAAAGACCTGGGCACCGGTGTTCCGTAAAAGATTTTCGCTACTGTGGAAATTGCTTAAAGATACCAAGTCTGCTATAATCACCATAGTAAACAATCTCTCAGTCACCTGTGGAACACCTTTTGCATATAGGCATAAATGGGGCTCAAATACGCTGGAGAGGATGAAAAAATTGACCCGCGAATTAACAACCATGCAAAAGAACAAGGTGGCGGCGCTTTTTCTGTTTTTGGCAATATTGATTTTTGCCATAGTTGTTTTAAGAAACGCCTGGGTTTCCGACGACGCATACATTACCTTCCGGACAGTGAACAACTTTGTCAACGGGTACGGGTTAACCTGGAATGTAGGCGAGAGAGTGCAGGCTTATACCCACCCCCTGTGGATGTTCATGGTATCCGCTCTGTATTTTTTTACCCATGAGGCTTTTTATACGAGCATTTTTTTGTCCCTCTTTCTGTCTCTGGCCGCTGTGCTGATATTTGCCTTGAAAATAGCTAATTCCAGAACAATAGCAATTTTGGGCATCCTGGTATTGACCGGTTCCAAAGCCTTTATCGATTATTCCACATCAGGATTGGAAAACCCCTTGAATCATTTGATTTTAGCATTGTTTTTCCTTGTATATTTCAAAGGCGAACCAAACCAAAAGAAACTGTTCCTTTTGTCGCTTATAGCTTCATTGGGCATGCTCAACAGGATTGATACTGTACTTATTTATTTTCCCTGCCTATTGTATGCAATGCTCAGATTCCGTAAAAAATCAGGACTGTATTGGGCCGCCATCGGTTTTACTCCCATTGTGGTTTGGGAACTGTTTTCCCTCTTCTATTACGGTTTTCCATTTCCTAATACTGCCTACGCCAAACTACATACAGGCATTAGCAACGCGGCCCTGGCAGTTCAGGGAATCCGCTACTTTAAAAACTCTTTTGGCCTAGATCCTTTAACATTGGTAACTATAATTGCTTCGTTGGTCGCCGCACTGTTGAAAAGGGAAAGAGATAAGCTGGCCGTCGCCGGAGGTATGGCCTTGTACCTGCTTTATATTATTAAAATCGGTGGCGATTTCATGAGCGGCCGGTTTTTTACAGTTGTGCTCTTTTCCGGCGTAGCGCTATTATCCCAGTACCATAACCTGGGCATATTCGGGAAAAAGCAGGCATGGATGACAGGTTTATTTATTATAACCGTCAGCCTAATTGGCCCATTCCCCCCCATCCTTTCAAATGCCGATTACGGTTTGCAAAGGCAGGCTATTTATGCCGACGGTATTGCTGACGAACGCGCTTTTTACTATCAGGCTTCAGGTTTACTGAAAGCCAGAAAAGGCCAGATTATGCCAAACCACGTCTGGACAACAGCAGGCTTGGAGGCCAGAAAAAAAGGCCCTTCGGTGGTAGTCCGAAAAGCCATAGGCTACTACGGTTATTTCGCCGGTCCCGCAGTATATATCGTTGACGAAATGGCTTTATCAGATCCCCTGCTGGCCCGGCTGCCGGCTAAAAAGCCCTGGCGTATCGGGCATTTTGAGCGCAATATCCCATCGGGCTACCTGGCAACCCTACGATCCGGCAAAAATCAAATAAAAGATCGGGGACTGGCTGAATACTATGACAAACTTTCCCTGGTTACCCGCGGCAATCTCTTTGACAGAAGAAGACTGCTGGAAATATGGAATTTCAATACAGGGAAAAACGAGTATCTGATAAGGAACAATCAATTATCAACTCTGCGGTAAAAATATTTATTTGAGATAGAATATATTCATCAGAAAACTTTTGGCAACAACATAATACTTATTTTATCCTGATACCCTCTTTCAGTTCCGGCAGATGTGGGTTCAACAGCACCCGGTCGCCTTCTTTAAGGCCGCTTTTAATTTCTACCAGGTCGTCTCCTTCCACACCGGTCTGCACCTTGACAATAGCTGCTTTACCCTGCCTGTTTACCCAGACATAATCTTCGCCCTTGTCGGAAAAAAGGGCTTCTTTAGGCACCGCCGGTACATCAGGCGCCTTTTGGGTGGTAACCACCACATCCACGGTAGCACCCGGTATTACCCTGATTCCCGCAGGCTTTTCCTTTAAATTAACTGTTACTTTGATTTTATCTTCGGGAATGCCCAGGGAAGAAATTATCTCTTCAGCGGCAGGAGCAATCCGGTCAATCACCCCTTTAACCTCCACATCCTCGCCCGGGACTCTAAAGATAACCTTCACTTCATCGCCCGTGTTCACCCGCATCATGTCTTTATTGTTAACATATACCTCAATTTTCGTCTTCCCCCTCCTGCCCACGGTAAACAACAAACTGCCCGGAGAAACTATATCCCCCTCTTTTACCTTCCTGGTAAATACAATGCCATCCCGGTCGGCGGTTACCCGGGATTTGGCTTTTTGTCCCTGCAGGTGCCGCAGTTCAGCTTGCAGACTCTCTCTTTGGCCCTCATACTGCAATTGGCTGCTTTTATTCTGCTTCTTTAAGGAAGCCAGGGCAGCTTCAGCCTGGGATACAGCTTTTTGTCTGGTTGCCAGGTCAGCCTCGCTTTGGTCCAGCTCCACTCTGGTCGCCGCTCCCTGGGCATAAAGTTCTTTGATCCTTTCATAATTTGCTTTGGCCAGCCCCAAGGCTACCCGGGCCTGTTCCACCGCCAGTTCCTGTTGTTTTATTTGGTTAATGTCCACCTGGGATAAAGCCGTTTGCTCCTGACCCTCCACGGATTTTAATTCCCCTTCCAGGCGGGCTATCTGGGTGTCCAGTTCGCTAACGTCGATAACGGCCAATAATTTGCCTTTTTCTACACTGTCGCCGGTATCCACATAAACGGCCTTTACCCTCCCCTGAATTTCACTGTAAATGTCTTCAGTAGAGTCACTTACAACTTTGCCCGTTTCCCATACGGTAGACACCACATCGGTTCTCTGCACGGTGTATGTGTCAACATCCACCGCTTGAAAAGCCACTGAGCTTATCAGGCCTAATATAACCAGCAACCCTACGCCGGCGTAAATCCATTTTTTCCGCTTTTTGTTGTCTTTCAGCCCTGTCTGGAAAACCTCCGGCCATTTGGACATAATTCCATCCCCCTTTTATTCACGCTCTTTGAGTACACCTAACATGGACAACCTGCCTATCTTTCCTTTCATCCGCCACTGGGCGACAACCAGGAATAACAAGGTTCCCAGCAGGCTGATGAAAAAGGTTTTGGGCGCAATTATCAAAGGCATATTGTAAATCTCACTGCCGGCAGCATTAACAATGGCATAAAGCATGCCATAGCTGAGCGGTATGCCACAAATTATCGCCAGTGAACCCAGGAAAACCTGCTCGTACAGTAAAATCCGCCCCACTTCCCGCTCAGTCATGCCCAGTACCATTAAAGTGGCCAATTCCCTTTCGCGCTCCGACAGAGAAATAAGGTTTACGTTATAAATTATGGCAAAACCTGTCAGAAAAGCAAAGAAAAGAAGAATGAACTGGCTGGCCTTTGAGGAGGCCATTAATTCCTCAAACTGTTCTTTCATTTTAGTCTTGTCATGGATTGCGGCCACGTTGCGGCCCTCCTGTAAATCCTTTCGGACCTCGGCCATCTTATCCCGTTCTACTGAAAGCAGTATGGAAGAAGCTGCCGAAGGCATATCCATGAGGTCGCCCAAAGCCCCTATTTCCATATAGGCTCCCAAACCGACGTATTGGGGAATAACCTGCCGTACCACGACCTGCTTTTCTCTTTTATCCCCCAGAAAGGATTTGACTGTTACCAAATCGCCTTCTTTAATACTTAAAACCCTGGCTAACTGGTTTGAAACCACCATACCGTTACGCGGCAGGTCCACTCTCCGGCCATCTTTACTCAACAGAGAAAAAAGCCTGGTGTTGGCCGGGAGCCCGGTAATGACGATATCTTTTTCCAGCCATCTATGGTTCACGGTAACCGGCACTTCCAACAAAGGCTCCGCCCTGATAACCCCATCCAGGTATTCGCTGTCCCGCACACCATGCTCTTTAACCACGTAACGGTCTAATATCACTTTTAAATCATATTTTTCGACCCGTTCAAACTGGAATTTAACCAGGTAGTAGGTAGCATCGAAAGATGCCCCGGAAGCAACCATCATGCTGAAAGCGCCGGCCACACCCAGTACGACAAATAAAGCCCGCTGCTTGTTACGGAAGACATTCCTGACAGCCATTCTGGCCTGGATATTCAACAGTTCCCAGAAAAAGGTGACTTTTTCCACCGGCGTCTTTTTTCCCACAATAGGCGCCGGGGGCCGCATGGCCTCTGCCGGTGTCAGGGTTATAACCCTTCTGCAACCCCGGTAACCCGCAAACAAACTGATTAACAGCGAAAGAAAGGCGCCGGCAATAAGGTAAACCCATGAAAATCGGCCGGTTAAACCAGGAATGTTATAATACATTTGATATATGCGGGCCAGGTAAAATGATAAAGCCGAACCGGCCATACCGCCTGCAAGCCCGCCCACGCTCCCGACTAAAAAGGCATATCCAAGGTAATGCCTGATAATTTCCCGGTCAGTAAAACCAAAAGCCTTGAGCACGCCAAGCTGGCCCCTCTGTTGTTCCACCATACGCCTGAGCATAATATACAGGATGCTGCCTGCAACGGCCAGGAAAATGACTGGCGTTGCGAACGCAGACCCTTCCAGCCCTTTCAGCTCTTGTTCCAGCATGGAATTACTCAACTGATCTTTACGGGGGATAAGCCGGGTCATACCATAAGGCGCCAGCATCCTGGTGACCTGGGTCTTGACACTGGAAAAATCCGTTCCGGAATCCAGCGTAAAAGTCACGTCGTTTACCTGTCCACTCATACCCAGAAGCGATGCCAACACACGATACGGTACAAAAGCCACCCCAAAGGTTTTCGGATTGGGTGTCAATGTCAACCCGTCAGGTATTTCATATACATACTCCGGGCTGTTGGCCGTTCCCGTAATAGTGAATTTTACTTCCCGTCCTTTAATGATAAGGGGAATTTCATCTCCTATCCGGTAATTATTTCCGGCCAAAAAAGCCGGGGTAACCAACAATTCCCTGCTTTCGCCCGCCGGCAGCCGGCCTGATTCCAACTTAAAATTGTTCAACGGCTGCCCCGGTGCAAAGGAGACAAGACGCAAGGTGGTCGTTTCCTCACCAGAAGTTTTATGGACCAAAACGTTCTGCACTATCCTGCCGATAGCCCGGTCAATGCCTTTTATATCTTCCAGCTCGTCTACTATACTTTCCGGGCCCCTGGCAATCTGGGCAAAGCCGTCGGCAAAACGGTAATCCCTATAATAATTATCCTTGCTGATCCTTAAACTTTCCAGGGTCAGGGAAAGAGAAACATAAAGCATCAAGCCGATTACCAAGACGCTGATTACGGCCAGGTAGGCGCCCCAGTTACCCCTGATGTCCCTCCACAGTTTGCGTTTCAGCATTACCAGCTCACCTCGCCGGCAGTTACGGGGTTGGCATTAACCTCTATCTTATCCACCCGGCCGTCCTTGATGTATATAACCCGGTCGGCCATTTTTCCTATGGCGGCATTGTGGGTAATGACCAAAACAGTCTTGCCCATCACCCGATTGAAGTTTCTTAACGTATCTAACACCTGCTTCCCTGTTTCGTAGTCCAAAGCTCCGGTAGGTTCGTCGCAGAGTAAAATATCCGGGTTTTTCGCAATAGCCCGGGCTATAGCAACACGCTGTTGTTGCCCACCCGATAACTGGGACGGAAAATGATTTTTTCTGTCGGCCAGCCCCATTTCGGCAAGAACTTTGGCGGGGTCTAAGGGGTTAACGGCTATTTCCGCCGCCAGGGCCACATTTTCATAAGCTGTCAGATTGGGTATCAGGTTGTAGAACTGAAAAATAAAGCCTACAGCATTCCGCCTGAACATGGTCAGTTCTTTTTTGCCCATATTATGCAGCGGGATACCCCGATAGTAAATCTCTCCTTCGGTGGGAGCATCCATCCCACCAAGAATATTCAGGAGCGTACTCTTGCCGGAACCGCTGGGCCCCAGGATAACCACAAACTCTCCCTCGTTAATGTCCAGGTTAATTCCCTTGAGGGCATGGACAGGCACCTCACCGTTAAAGAAGGTTTTATGCAGGTTTTTCGTTTTAATAACTATTTCCATAATAATTGCCCCTTTGGTTAAAGTTAAAAAATGGGCAGCGCTGACAGCCTAAGGTTGCAACCCGTTACGCAGCAGCTTCATTGTTTCGTCAATAATACCTTTTATTTGTTCCTCGTTGAGCCTCTCTGCCAGTTCAGGCTTCTTAAGAAGATCATCCACGGCGCTGCCCCCGAGGATATCCAGAATATATTCCGTTAGTCCCTGGGACAGCATAGAAGAAACCATATAGGAAGCAAGCTTAATATCTATATCTTTCCTGATGCTACCCTGTTCCTGGCCTCGCCTGACCATTTGGCTGAAATATTCAAGGGTCATCTTCCTGCCCTTGACGATAAAATCGTGCAGCGCTTCTTCCCCGGTAGAATCCATGGCATTGGCAATAACCCGGCTCAGTTTTGGGTGGTCAAGGTTAAAACGGATACCGGCCAGCATGGACTGTTCAAAGGCGGTAAAAAAATCCGCACCGGGATCAACTTCCTGCTCAATATAAGCCAGTTTCTCCCTGGCCGCTAACTCGAGCAGGTACATAAAGAGGTCCTTTTTATCCTCAAAGTACTGGTACATGCTGCCCTTGGCAATCCCCGCCCTGGCCACAATCCTGGACAGGGAGGCTTTGCTGTAAGGCCGGCCGGCAAACTCATCAAGAGCAATATCTATAATTTTTTTTCGTTTATCTTCAGGCAGATTAAAAAAGGTCTGTCTCGGCATAACACCCCTCCCAATCAATAAGCATGACCAACCAGTCATATGACCGGTTGGTCATATTATACTCCCAGAAAAAGCCCCCTGTCAAGGCAAATCTGAGGAGGCCTGAATCTTGCCTAATACCTGATTCCTTAATCAATTTCCAAGTCAAGCTTTCTGACTAACTGGGCATATGTTCTCTTTCCCCAGGCAGCAGCTTTCGCCGCAAAATTATAATTATAGACCACGTCAAAGATAATATCTGCCAGGAGAATACCCCCCAGGACATCCAAAATGACATGCTGCTTCACAAATAAAGTCGACAGAATAATTATACCGGCAATAATCCGTACTGCCACGCTGTTAATTCTGTTCCTTAACGGGCTGACCAGTAAGGCTTTCACCATCAGGTAGCTTGTCGAGACGTGAATACTGGGAAAACAGTTATATGGTTGGTCCTTACTGTATACAAAAGCCATCAACCTGGTCAGGATATCGGCTCCCACCAATTCAGGCCTGGGAACAGTAGTCTGGTAGAAATAAAATATCAGGTAACTCAGCAAGAGGGTCATGTTCAAGGCAATTAATGTAGTATAGTAAGTTTGCCTGTCTTTAAAGCAAAAATAGCATAGTAGGACAAAAATGAATATGTACCAGCCCAGATATGGCAGCACAAAAACCTTTACAAAGGGTATCCACCTGTCCGCTACCGTTACCAGGCTGTGTACACCCCGGCCGGGGTTGTTGAGGATAACATAGGACACATTAATTATTGGGATTGAGAGCATTAACAGGAATGATACCAGATTTCCCTTAACTTGCGCCATCCAATATCCCTCCCCTGATGCAGACAAACTTCCGGAATTGAGTCCATTCTGAGTGTATTCTTTTTTACCTATTATAACATTTTTTCAGATGCGCGGGTTTCGTCTAATATTACAAATAATTTACTTTTCAGCAACATTTACGGATTTTCCTGCTTTATCTGACAGATACTAAATTTTTTTGATATTGCCGACAGTATTCGACAGAATTTTCAGAAACTTTTCTGTATAATTGGAAATGGTGTTTCACTTTTTATAAAATATGGCACATATTTTGGGAAAGGCAGGTGCTACTATTGCTCTTTTTCAAAAAATCAAAAGAAGTGTTAACCGTAAAGGAGCAGGTGATAACTGTTTGGAGCCCGGCAGGCTTAAATACAGCAAAAGTCAGTTGGCCTGTGGCTAATCATATTGCCAGGCATACCACCATCGCCCTTGTGGAACTTCCCTGTATGGGGATCCCCCGTCTTGCCTTACAGGCCGATTGTTTGGACCGTACTCTGCATACCGATGCGGCTATATTGGAATATGAAAGAAAAAACAGTTCACCAATTGACTTTTGCCAAAAGGTTAACGATAACCTGGCCATACTGGCGGCAAACGCTTACGCTTTGCCCGATCACCCAGTGGTGCATAAAGTTGAAAACAGTCAAACATTGCAATCCTTCCCCGCTCACTTTATCAATCGAGCAAGGAAAAAAGGTTACAGCGTTATTATTTTTGACTGCCAGGGGGTACTGGTCTCGCCTATGACCTTTTTTGCTTTAAAACAGGCCAACACAATCATATTAGTGGTGGACGACCCTTCAGATTTGGCGTGGACCTTAATCAACAAAGAACGATTGGTTGATGCTTATGACATTGACGTAAACGCTTTTCTCGCCACAACTATCACCACCTCGCCGCAATATTACGAAGAAATACAAAAAGTGCTCAAATGTCCAGTCCTCCCCCTGCATAAAATTGTCCATGCGCTGGCTGACCAGGGGTCTAGCACGACTGCCAAAAATCAACATCTTAAACAAGAACAGGTGGTTACGGGATGACAGTTACATTGTTCAGGCCTTACGAACACAGAACGGTCGCTCAACCGGTTATAGAGGAAGCGGTTATCTCCGCAACGGAAAAAATCTATAAAATAGCGGAACAGGTCAGGTTTTACCTGCGAGAACGTCATTCCCACCTGTTTGCCAAGTCTCTGATGTCCAGGGAATGCCGGGCTGAGCTGCTGCTTATTATCGCTGACTATATCAAGGAAAACGCCGATTTGCACATTCCCGGCCTCTCGCTGGAAAAACAGATTCAAACGCTGCAGAACGAGATAGTGCATCTGGGGCCAATACAGGATGCTCTGGATGACCCTACTGTTTCCAACATTGAGATCAACGGACCTTACGATATATACCTGGAAGTAAACGGAGAAGAGGTCTACCGCCCGGACCTGGCTTTCCAGGATGAAGACCACCTTTACCGGGTAATTGACAAAATGCTGCTGCCTATGGGCAAAAGCCTTACCGCCAACGAACCTCATGTGGATTCCCAGTTTGAAGGGTTCAGAATCTGTGCAGTTCTTGGCAAGGACCGGGGCGGCATATGCAGTGACGGCCCGGCTGTTTCTATACGCAAGTTTTCTCCGGATATCCTGAGCGACGAGTACCTGATCGAAACAGGCACCCTCAATGAGGAAATTATTGAGTTTTTTAAAGATGCCGTTCCGGGAGGTTCCAACATTATCATCGGCGGTTCAACCAACTCAGGAAAAACTACTACCCTGATCAGGCTTCCCCTCTACCTGGACAAGCATGAACGGATTATCACCATAGAGGACTCCCCGGAAATGATGCTCCGGCAAAAACATGCCTATAAAGAATACAGAAACATCGTGGCGCTGGAAACAAAACCCCATGAAAAACCATCTCGCAGATATGACATCGCCAAATTAACGGGCGTCAGTCTCCGCATGCGCCCTTTTAAAATTATCATCGGCGAAGTGCGTTTCAGTGAAGCGGCAAGACAGGCTCATGAAGCCATGAACACCGGGCATGCCCTCTATATGACTATTCACTGCAGTTCAGCCAGGCATGCCGCCATCCGGATTGTGCAACTGGCCGGCGACGGATATAACGACGACGTTATTGCCGCCCAATTAGCTGACAACGTGGACTTAATCTTCTTCCAGCAAAAAATTAAATCCCAACGCATTATTACCGAAATTGTAGAACTCATAGGCTATGAAGGAGCTAAAAAACCCATCGTCAACCCCATCTTCCGGTGGAGAAAAACGGGCGAAAAGGACGGCAAGGTATTAGGTTGCCATGAACGGGTAGGTACAATATCCGCTTCCCTGGCAGAAAAATGGCGCAACAACCTTATTCCTGAAGAGCGCATCAGGAAATGGCAAACCCTTCCCGGTACAGGAGGTGAAGGTCAATGATATCTATTATACCGGCCCTATTCATTTTCTTTTGGGTTATCATGGCCGGCTCACTGCTGTTAGACCGCAAGAAAAGTACTGTTCGACGCCAACTGAACCTTGTGCACTATTTCGGATACAGCCAGGTCAGCGATCAGGCTAAGGATGCAGGTTGGAACATTACCACAAAAGAATTTTTGGCTATCGTGTTGTTCGCTATAGGTATCGGTCTGGTTTTAGCATTAATCTTTAAAAACCCTTTGATAATTGTTGCCGGGGTTGTAGCCGGATACTATCTGCCGCGCTTTATCGTGCAGCGTTACAAAAAACGCGAAAGAATGACGCTGATGGTTGCCATACCGGATTTTGCGCGAATCTTGATTGCGCGTTTGGTAGACCACCACAGCATAGTAAAAGCTTTTGAAATGACCCAAAAAGATTGCTTTGAGCCGATGAAAACCCTGGCCCAAGAATTTGTTAAAGACGTTGGTGTGGGCATAGGTGTTCAGCTAGCTTTGGAAAATTTAAAAGTCAAGGTGTCTTACCGTAAATTTAACACTTTTATTGAAACACTCTTGTTAGCACACCAGGAGGGTTATTCTACCGAAGCCCTGGCAGCGATGAAAAAAGCGGTAGAGTCCATCGAAAGCGATATTAAGGCTATTGAAGCCCTGCAAATAACTACCAGGAAGAAAAAACGGGAACTGTTCTCGGTAGTAATCGCATCCTGGCTCTTCCCGGTAGTCCTTTCCTTTATGAACACGGATAACACTAACATTTTTTTAGACACTTTTTCCGGCAAGGTCCTGATTTTTTTATACATAATTTCAACCATGGTTGTGTTGATTAAGGGAGAAGACTACCTCAGCCTGAAACTTGAAGAACTATAGACCCTGGGAAAGAAGGTGAAGCCTATTGCTATAATTTGGTCATATATTCTGCCTATAGCTGCTTTTTTGTTGACAATCTGGTTGGGCTCTCTTTTGTTTGCCAAAGACAGAAAAGTTGTCAGGGCAATATTGAAGGCCGGCGACATTACTTTGAGTGAATACGAACTTCAAAGAAGAAAAGACGGCAAGCTAGTCAGCCTGGTAGCTGATTTTCTCCCCAAAATAGAAAAAGCGCTTGACCTGCAAAAACTCTTCGGCTACGACCTGAGAAATATGCTTAAAATGATGGGAGAGAAAAAGAAACCCGAACGGCTGTTGGCTGACCATATAGTAACTGCAGTTTTAGCCGGTTCCGTTATGCTGGTCTTGCCTTTAGTTACGGGATTTGAGCTGTATTTTCTTCTTTATCCTGTGGCCATAATTCTGATTATGGTCGGCCAGGCCCAAATGGTGAAAAAACGGTTTAAAGCATGGCAAAACGAAGTGGTTAAAGATATACCCGAACTTATTGACAAAATGCGCATCAGTTTGGCCAGCGGCAAGGATTACCTATCTGCTTTAAAAAAGGTCCAGGAAAATTCCGGACCCAGGTTAAGCAAAATAGTGGAAAGATTGATAAATGATATGCAGATCATGCGGCCCACTCAGGCCCTGGACGAATTTGCCCAGGCCTTTGGATTGCCGGTAATGGTTAAGTTTGTCGCGGCTCTGAAAGTAGGTATGGAGGTAGGGTACGAACAGGCAGAAAGTTACTTTGCCAATATCGAGGATGATATTAGAGACCTAAGAAAACTGTCTCTGGAAGAGCTTACCAAAAATAAACCAGAAAAAGTTGTTTTCCTCAAAGGAATTATGATTGCCCATGCTTTGGCGGCTTTGGCCTTAACCGCAGTAAACCTGTTTTCCAACGTGAACAAAATCTTTTAGAAGGAGAGGTTGAAAAATGTTGTATTTATTGAAAATACATGCAGAATTACTGTTCAGACGCTATTTAAAAGATGAAAGAGGCGAAGGTATGGTGGGTTGGATTGTAGGAGCCCTGCTTACCGTAACTATTGTGACAATCTTGCATGGAGCCATCACCGGTTGGCTAGGCGATTTCTGGGCCGATGTTGAGGCTAATATTGAAAAAATAACGGAAACCGGCGCAGGCGGTTGATACCATGTTTGCGCTGTGGCATGACCAAAAGGGAGAAAGTATGCTTACTCTCCCCGTTCTAATTCTGATAGTATGTATGGTCCTGTATATGGGCGTAGATATTTTCGGCATTTATGTAACCAACCAAAAACTGCGGACCGTCGTCTCAGAAACTTTAACGGTAATGAAAATGTACAACGGTTGGGATGAAAGGGCCGAAGCCTTTTACAACGATATGTTAACAAAGGTAGGCCTGGACCCAACCAGGGTTAAAATAGATGAACGGACATTGACAGACGAAAACATCAACAGGGGCGATATGGTTACTCTGGAAATTTCCACAACTTATAAAGTACGTTCACTGAAACCTTTGAATAAAGAAATTATTGTACCCATCCGAGTAAGGTTATCAGGTGTCGCGCAGATGTTTAAGCAACCGGGGGGATAAACCGGATGAAAACCTTATGGTCCATGCTGGGCGCTCTTTTAATCAGCGTCATTATCATGGAAGTAGGTAAAATCTATGTAACATACAATAAGATTTACACCGCAATGGAACACGCACTGGATGCAGCATTGATCCAGGGCATCAAAGAAGAAGACGCCAAACTGGGAACCATATATGTCGATGAGGAATTAGCCCGGGCGGCAGCAGAGGCAACTTTCAAAGAAAACCTTAACCTCAACGAGTTTTTCGAAAACGACTTAATGAAGGACACTACCTTTACCATCGAAATAAACCAGGGCAATCCCGACGTCCCTGCAGATAAGCCTTATGTTTCGGGGATTGTCTCGACTTCCGTAGCAATTATGTCCCCCACTATGTTTGGCCAACCGACCATCCCGATTACTATCAGAAAAAACCAATTCCAACTGACCACCTATTGCGGAACAGAGTAGGAGGAGAAGACTTTGAAAAAATGGCTTAAAATAACCTTCGTCCTGATTACCGGCCTGCTGCTGGCCGTCACCACCTTCATATTAAACAAATCATATATAGCCCAACACACCGATTTAAAGCCCGTTGTTGTGGCAAAAGAAACAGTTACTCCCTATAACCCAATTACCAAATATGAACTGGTCAAAAAAGTCAGGTCTTCTATCCCCGAAGATGCAGTAACAGATCCGAAATACCTGGAAAAGAAAAAATGGTATGCCGGAAAATTGGGTATCGGCGCGGGAGATATCATCAGGAAATCCAGAATTGTCGATGAAGACAGCAATCCCTTCGGCAAAGCCATTTCTTTGACAGATAATAAAGTTCTGGTGGGGGTAGAAACAAATCTTGTCAAGTCAGCGGGCGCCAACATAAAACCTGGTGTAAAGGTAAATGCATTGGTGTTTAAACCGGCCAACGACCGGAGCGAACAGGATACAGTCATCACTCCCAACGAAAATCCGCTTCTGGGCAATATCTTAGTTAAACAGGTATTAAATTCCCAGGCCACCAATGTCGCTGGAAAAGGAAAAGAGGCTATGCCAACAGTAGCCGTTTTAGAAACAACTGTTCCCGTTGCGAAATTATTGGTGCTGTATCAAGAAACCGGTAAAATTTATCTGGCTCCCGTCGGTGTCGACATAAAAACAGCCTCTAAAATAGCTGAACATAAGCAAACTAATGGCGCACCGGTATCCAAGCCGGTCCCTAAACCCAATACCAGTCCTGCCGCAGGACCGTCCAGACCCACCGCGCCGCAGGTTTCGGCACCGGTTCAAAAAACAATTCCTGCGGCAGCTCAAACAAATGATGTTGCTTCCACCGGGCCCCGAACCAGGCCCCGTTAGCCAATTCTTTTCCGATACAAGGCGGGTTGAACAATGAAAAGGGCTTTTGTATTTATATTACCTTTCCTGGCCATTGTATTTAATATTTCTTTTGCCTGGGCACAAACAACTATAAAGGTCAACGTAAACGGTGAGCCTGTTTCTTTCCCCGATGCTCAGCCTTATCTTAACGCCTGCAACCATATATTGGTCCCGGTTCGTTTTGTAGGTAAATTCCTGGGTGCACAGGTAAATTGGGACGGTAACGACAAGAAAGTCACCATCCAACGGGGATGCACAACAATCATCTTGAAAATTGGCGAAAATAAAGCAGTGGTCAATAGTGAAACTTTGTTTTTGGAGACTGCGGCCACCTTGCATAATGGGAGAACTATGGTTCCCCTGCGCTTCATTTGTGAAACTCTAGGCGCCGGAGTGGACTGGGAACCACAAACCAAAACAGCGAAAGTACTTGTCAATAACGGTTATAACATACCTGATAAAACAGATTTAACCTACGAAATTCCGCCGGCGGAAAATCCGGAGCAGACTGATATCGGCATTTTGATTTCTTTAGAAAAAGACCTGGACAAACAGTTGGCAGATGTCCAGGCCATTTTATTCAGCAAGTTTTCGCGGGAGAAGGTTCGGGAAATAGTTGATTATTTGTCCCTAAAAACCGGCCCTGCCAAAGACCTCCCAATACAGAGGTGGAGAATTGGCGAGTACATCATCACCGCCGGGCCCGGCGCGGATACAAGTCTAATTAAAGTAACAGTCACCAAATTAAAGAAATGAAGCTGACAGCTTCGCTGTGCGGGGCACAGAAGGCATCTTGTCGCTGTACGGTGCAACAACGTTGCTCCGATGCTACGCCTTCCTTCGACCACGGAAGGGGTGGGTGGGGTTCTCCGCTACCAAGGAGCTTTGTGCTGCAAAACCTGGCCAGGCAGGCAGTGTTCCAGAACTCGATGGCTCATGTTGCATTTCTAATAAGTCAGGCCGCCTCCAGTCCGGTTACTCAGCATATGTTGCGTGCCGCAGATTGGAAAAGGGGAGGTTAAATGATTCCTCCGCTCCGGACGAAATCTCCATTGGATAACCGCTCCCGCTTACGCGGCTCGCGGACCGATGGACGATTTAAGCCCCGCTCCGGAAAACATTTAACCTCCC
>NZ_JBSQAT010000013.1:0-75432 GCF_059412445.1 Thermincola sp. GK-1 | reverse complement strand
GTAGCTGCCGGGTCAATAATTAAGCCTATTTGAGTCCCTACCTTAGTTGCAAGGTGGGGATTATTTTACGCTTACGTTTTAATACTTGATAGTTAATGTTGTTTATAAACAAAATAAATGCCAATAAGGGAAGGGTAATTAAAAAGGTAATTAAAAAAATATTTTTTAAGGTAGTTGCATCGTTCTTAGAAAATCTCTCTGCTGCGAAAACCGCATTATTTGTCAGTTCAAAGAAATCTTCGCTTTCTTTTAAAATGCTATCATAATTTTTATCCAATCTTGCTTTTCTGATAGATTTTTTAAGCGAGCTCCATGCCTTTTCAACGTCCTTCATCTTTGCAATAAACTCTTTGTCTGTAGTTTTAGGCAGGTGTAATTCCTTACTACCATTGATAAGGCCGTTTATAATGCTGTCTATCTCTGCAATTAAGTCTTCTTTTGCTTGTCCTGCCATTTCAAGTTTAATAAGCCTTTGCGACATACCTCTAACAATTCCTGCATAATTAACAACTCTGTAGTCATTTGCCAAATTACCTATAAAAACAAAAACCGATATCGTTCTAATAATAGAAAAGACTAATAAAATTACAATAATAACTTTTAAGCCTGTGCTAATCTTACTTTCCAAATTACCTTTTTTGCTTAATTGTACAAGCATACCATCACCTGTCTAAATCTTTTGTATCTGTGTCATGTCATTTAACAAATAACCAAAAAGTTTACTATCCAAAAGTATTAATCACTTGTCTGAAGTTATCCATTTAAATCAAAACTTGTTTGCTACATAAATCGAAATTTATTTTGTAATAAAAACATTGTACATCTTGTCCTATTTTTGTCAATCTTTTAATAATTTCACATTGTAGATAGACCCAATATTTTTTAAGCTAAAACATGCATTGAAAAAGGTGGGTATCCCTCGAGTATTATTAAAGCGGAAAAAACAAATAAACCATAAAGGAGGGACACCCACCTAATGAAATTAATTATATAAATAAACTTAAGGCTACTGGTAATCCCCAAGTATCATTAGCTTTGTTACCTGCCTTCCTGCAAAACCCAGTTTTTTTTGTGATAAGCCTCGCTATTTCCCGAGCAAGAACTTTTACGTTGCGAATATTTTCTTCAATTTCTCCTTCTTTTAATCCAACATCCAAAAGTTTCCTGCTATATATAACAGTAGACAGCTTTATTAAAGCATAGCTTATAGGAACTACAAAGCAACAAACTACCTTTGCATCTGGATTACCCCTGAAATACGACTTTTCCTTTAAACCTAACTCCCGGTGGCTTGCCAAACGAAAAATAAGTTTAGCATACTTAGGAGCTAATTATTATTACCCAAATTCCCGGCCTTAAACCCTTCTTTCTTTCTTAGATATACAAACGACAGGTATTTCCCCACCATAGTTAACTTGTTTCAATCCCTCATAGGTAGGCTAAAAACGGAACATTCTGACATTTATTTCTGGGGGAATGTACCGAAGTTTCAATCCCTCATAGGTAGGCTAAAAACGATATCGTAATCGTTGGCCAGCTCTACCAATCGCTGGTTTCAATCCCTCATAGGTAGGCTAAAAACAAGAAATTGAAAAGGCTGGCTGCCGGCTGGAGTTTGTGTTTCAATCCCTCATAGGTAGGCTAAAAACGGGTAGTTGGAGCTATAAGCGCGGTACTACATTCGGGTTTCAATCCCTCATAGGTAGGCTAAAAACTCAATGGGCATATAGTTTTATCCTTGAAATATACCAAGTTTCAATCCCTTATAGGTAGGCTAAAAACAAGAAAGGGCTTTGTTAGAACATGCTAGGAATTGGGTTTCAATCCCTTATAGGTAGGCTAAAAACCGATTACGGCGGCCAGCCAGGTATGTTCAGGGTGATTAGTTTCAATCCCTTATAGGTAGGCTAAAAACGGCGTCGGGCGTTGGATATATTATTGCGTTGGTTGCGTTTCAATCCCTTATAGGTAGGCTAAAAACTTTTTCGGTTTACGATTATAGAGGTTATTTAGAGTGTTTCAATCCCTCATAGGTAGGCTAAAAACCCGTTCATCCGGCTGCTTGACCAGAGTGTCTGCATCTATGTTTCAATCCCTCATAGGTAGGCTAAAAACTAACCTGTACCGGTTCGCCGCCGGTTCCCAGCAGGTTTCAATCCCTTATAGGTAGGCTAAAAACTGATGCCCCCGACAGCCCGTATGACGGGTATGTCGGGGTGTTTCAATCCCTTATAGGTAGGCTAAAAACTGCTGTTTCTTCCTCTGGTAGGGAAGTTTCTTCAGGCAGTTTCAATCCCTTATAGGTAGACTAAAAACTTAAATATTGCCATAACAGGTTAACAATAACAGCCAAGTTTCAATCCCTTATAGGTAGACTAAAAACTTCAAGTCGTATTTAGGAGTACCAATCTCTTTGTCAAGTTTCAATCCCTTATAGGTAGACTAAAAACCAGCAGAAGGTGACCGTACCCGCTGTAGATAGCGAGCGTTTCAATCCCTTATAGGTAGACTAAAAACATAGTGAATGAAGATGGTTCCATTGTCGGTTTTGTCTGGTTTCAATCCCTTATAGGTAGACTAAAAACGCTGAGCAATATACAAGCCCAGCTCCGGTCCGTGGAGTTTCAATCCCTTATAGGTAGACTAAAAACTGTCCAAGTATGTACGAAACTACCACGCCTACCACCTGGTTTCAATCCCTTATAGGTAGACTAAAAACCGATGCCGCATTTGCTTGTAGACGCGATTTTGAGTTTAGTTTCAATCCCTTATAGGTAGACTAAAAACATACCTGCCTGTTATATTTCTCTAACTTTCATAGTGAAGTTTCAATCCCTTATAGGTAGACTAAAAACGGAAAAACCAAGGCAGCAGCAAAAACAACAGAATATGTTGTTTCAATCCCTTATAGGTAGGCTAAAAACTTGACTATTACCAGGACGGCGGTGTTACGGGTTTTGTGTTTCAATCCCTTATAGGTAGGCTAAAAACTGCTGTTTCTTCCTCTGGTAGGGAAGTTTCTTCAGGCAGTTTCAATCCCTTATAGGTAGGCTAAAAACCCCTACCTTCTTTGTACCCTTTATCAGCACTCTCCTGTTTCAATCCCTTATAGGTAGGCTAAAAACGGAAGAAATCAGGTTAGCTGAGAAGTACCTGGACTACTAGTTTCAATCCCTTATAGGTAGGCTAAAAACGGGTCAAAGAGGCCGCCAAAATACTAGGCTGGTCGAAGAAGTTTCAATCCCTTATAGGTAGGCTAAAAACCTGCCGACCGCAGAACATCGTAACTCCATACTCATGTTTCAATCCCTCATAGGTAGGCTAAAAACGAAGAAGCATACAGCAAGTTACGCCACGAATTAGATGTTTCAATCCCTCATAGGTAGGCTAAAAACTCAAACTTACCCTTTGCATTGCAGGACGATTTCAAAGTTTCAATCCCTCATAGGTAGGCTAAAAACGACGTTCCGTATCTCTGTCATGCCCTCGAATTCGTCGTTTCAATCCCTCATAGGTAGGCTAAAAACCCCGAATCCCTGCGCCGTATGCAGAAGATGCCAACGGATTTCAATCCCTCATAGGTAGGCTAAAAACCCGGCCGCCTGCTTGGCCAACTCCTCCGGGTCCAGTAGATTTCAATCCCTCATAGGTAGGCTAAAAACTTTTTAACAAAACCGCGGTAATCGATTACGGTAATGCCGATTTCAATCCCTCATAGGTAGGCTAAAAACATATTGTGTTGCAGTATACTGTAATGCTGAAGCTAAAATATTTCAATCCCTCATAAGTAGGCTAAAAACTTTAAAAGTTGGTCACATAGTTTTTTCGGCGGTTGCTCATTTCAATCCCTCATAGGTAGGCTAAAAACTGCGGGCAGGCAGGCAAGCCTGCCCTTGACATGCCTTATTTCAATCCCTCATAGGTAGGCTAAAAACGGCTTGCGGGCTTGCCGGTTATCAGCCCGCAGTTTACAATTTCAATCCCTCATAGGTAGGCTAAAAACTAATATAAAAGTAACTGATTCAATGGCTGACGATTTAAATTTCAATCCCTCATAGGTAGGCTAAAAACCAGGCTTTTCGATAACGATGTATCCATTGAGTGATTGCAATTTCAATCCCTCATAGGTAGGCTAAAACCCAAGCCTTCCAACGCCATTGGTATTTGACGCCATAGAAATTTCAATCCCTCATAGGTAGGCTAAAAACTCTGACAAACCCTTATTACATCACAGTTGCGAAATGTTTATTTCAATCCCTCATAGGTAGGCTAAAAACGGTGAAGTCATTTTCCCTGATTGTTGCCCCTGCGTATTTGGCATTTCAATCCCTCATAGGTAGGCTAAAAACTTATACCGGCCCCGGCGCGATATTCCTGCCTGAATACGAATTTCAATCCCTCATAGGTAGGCTAAAAACTAAAAAAGATTATTGGTTGGGGACCTAATAATGATGAATTTCAATCCCTCATAGGTAGGCTAAAAACGGAGAAGATGGACAGGATGGCTATTTTGATGTAGAATGTTTCAATCCCTCATAGGTAGGCTAAAAACGTTGGTTCTGCGCTGATTCGGACGTTCTGTGTACCCTGGTTTCAATCCCTCATAGGTAGGCTAAAAACGACATGCTGGCGTGCTATTGGATAGCCATGGACCCGCAGGTTTCAATCCCTTATAGGTAGGCTAAAAACCTAAGGTCCAGATTGTTTATCCTGGAAGTATTGAGGTTTCAATCCCTTATAGGTAGGCTAAAAACCGGCCGTAAATGCCAGAGTATATTTGTGTTTGGTCTAGTTTCAATCCCTTATAGGTAGGCTAAAAACAATAAAATTGAGCAGTAAATTTCAAGTTGGAAACACAAGTTTCAATCCCTTATAGGTAGGCTAAAAACTGTGTTACCAAATTTATCCTATATCATATATGAATTGTTTCAATCCCTTATAGGTAGGCTAAAAACTTTACGGCAGGAAGGAATATAGCAATTGGAACAAGTAGTTTCAATCCCTTATAGGTAGGCTAAAAACTGAAGTTATAGAATGTAAAACTTTTTTAGGTAGGTGGAGTTTCAATCCCTTATAGGTAGGCTAAAAACGTATCGGACAGGCCAAAGTTGTCTTCGACCCATCGTAGTTTCAATCCCTTATAGGTAGGCTAAAAACAATAGATGTTTCCACTCTTTATGATTATTTTGTAGTGGTTTCAATCCCTTATAGGTAGGCTAAAAACCTAGACGGTAATAATTACCATCTAATAGGAGACTTCATGTTTCAATCCCTTATAGGTAGGCTAAAAACCCTATATTTGGCTATTATATTTATACGTATACCTATATGTTTCAATCCCTTATAGGTAGGCTAAAAACCACTCCAATCTATTTTTACCTGCCCTGAACCCATATTAGGTTTCAATCCCTTATAGGTAGGCTAAAAACTTCTTCCATATCGGCTTGTCTAATAGCTCTCTGTGTAAAGGTTTCAATCCCTTATAGGTAGGCTAAAAACTTGAGTGAGATAATCGCACCGGCCTTTTACCCGGTCCAGTTTCAATCCCTTATAGGTAGGCTAAAAACGGCATTGTTTTGTGTCGTATATTTCCTGGCCACCGCAGTTTCAATCCCTTATAGGTAGGCTAAAAACCTATGACATCTAAAAAATAAGAAACCTCATCACCACTGAGTTTCAATCCCTTATAGGTAGGCTAAAAACTCATCCATTTCCAATATCTGAAAATATCTATGACCTTGTTTCAATCCCTTATAGGTAGGCTAAAAACCAAAAATTTAAAATTATATTACATTTAATATTTGTGTTTCAATCCCTTATAGGTAGGCTAAAAACTATTCCCGGTGGAAGGAAAACGTTCCGGGATGAGAAACGTTTCAATCCCTTATAGGTAGGCTAAAAACCAATGTTATGGGGCGCAAACTTCAGCGACACTGCCAGTGGTTTCAATCCCTTATAGGTAGGCTAAAAACAGAGGGGATTAACCAATGATTCCCTACGCTCCCAAGTTTCAATCCCTTATAGGTAGGCTAAAAACCCCTTCATTTCATAGGGTCCCTGCTTAGTAACCAAAAAAGTTTCAATCCCTTATAGGTAGGCTAAAAACGTAGTTATTACTGGCGGTGAACCTTGTTTATATTAGTTTCAATCCCTTATAGGTAGGCTAAAAACCTATTGCCCTTCTTACATTATCACTTTCTGCCATCGAAGTTTCAATCCCTTATAGGTAGGCTAAAAACTGATTGAATTGAGCTTTTAAGATAGTCTCTTTTTCAGTTTCAATCCCTTATAGGTAGGCTAAAAACCAATATGGCGTCGAAGCTGTGCGGGAAGCGGCAAAGTTTCAATCCCTTATAGGTAGGCTAAAAACGATTCAATTGATAAAGAGCCTTTGTAGTCTGAGAATGTTTCAATCCCTTATAGGTAGGCTAAAAACGTGGCCAAAGTATTGCAGTCAGCCTTGGGCGACGAGTTTCAATCCCTTATAGGTAGGCTAAAAACGATGCAAACAGCAGAGTTTTTTCGTGCTGTTGCGCGTTTCAATCCCTTATAGGTAGGCTAAAAACGTGGTGATAATATCGTCCATGATGCCGCTACAAGATGTTTCAATCCCTTATAGGTAGGCTAAAAACGATAACCTAAACTTCCTACAACCTCCTCTAATACTTGTTTCAATCCCTTATAGGTAGGCTAAAAACTCTCACCATTATGTAATGCCCTTATATGTCTCTCCTTCTGTTTCAATCCCTTATAGGTAGGCTAAAAACTTATCTACACTCCAACCAACCCCATCATAAGAACCATTGTTTCAATCCCTTATAGGTAGGCTAAAAACTCTTGTGAGAATTTCCCGTAAGAACGGAAATTCCTCAGTTTCAATCCCTTATAGGTAGGCTAAAAACCCAAATTAATCCTGCACCTCATAATCCACCGATTCTTCGGGGGTTTCAATCCCTTATAGGTAGGCTAAAAACTGCGGAGAAGTGGGGTCCACGGTGTCTGGTTCAAAGACGTTTCAATCCCTTATAGGTAGGCTAAAAACGTCCAAAAGGGACTGCATTACAAAGACCCGGTATCAGGGTTTCAATCCCTTATAGGTAGGCTAAAAACTTTTTGAACCTTTGCGTAACTATCATATAAACCTCTGTTTCAATCCCTTATAGGTAGGCTAAAAACATATAACAGGTCCAGCAGAGCCTATAAATTGGGAAGGTTGTTTCAATCCCTTATAGGTAGGCTAAAAACTTAATGAACATTCCTCTTTTTATTTCTTCTTTTCTTTTGTTTCAATCCCTTATAGGTAGGCTAAAAACCTTCAGGCCTGTCCTTATGAGATGGCGGCACCGTTCGCGTTTCAATCCCTTATAGGTAGGCTAAAAACCCTTACAATTGACTTCGCCCTTTTTATACTCTCATGTTTCAATCCCTTATAGGTAGGCTAAAAACACATAAATGTTTGGTTAAGGTTGAAAAAGGTTGTATATTGGTTTCAATCCCTTATAGGTAGGCTAAAAACGTGGCACCCGGGGTGTTAGTCGTTTGTCGTGCTAATGTTTCAATCCCTTATAGGTAGGCTAAAAACCCGTTCCGGTGGGCCAAAAAATCAGGTACAGCAAGGCTTTTTGGTTTTCTGTACCTTTCAGCATTTTAACATAAAAATGTTCTTTTTTAAAGGCCTGTTTTGCAGTATTTGCTTATTTTTCTAAGCCTGAGCCCTGTTTTGGCTTTGTCGTCGATCCCCCGGGGTTTTTGCGCTACCGGAGGTCGACGACAAATTTTCCGTCTGACCGGTTTCGGCTTTGAAGTTAATAATTCAGTGGTTACTTCTAATAAAACAGACCAATTAAATTATCATGTCATCTCCGCCTTTTTTTATCCCGAGAGATTCCCGCTGCGAATATTTTGTCGTGCGGAAGGTATAAAAAAGGCAGGAGTCCTCTTCCTCATTGATCACATTTTGCAGCTCCATCTTCAGTTTCCTGTAATTGGCCTCACTTATTTCACCTTCCAGAACCGAATTCTGTACCCAGTTCAGGTATTTCCTGGCTTTTTTGAGCACTTTGTTGACCCTCTTGGTATTCACATCATAAACCAAAATAACAAACATAACTTCACCTGCCGGTTATCTCCTACCACCGCGCTACAAAAGGTTCATACTCCTTTTCACCCATCAGGTGCTTTTCCAGCTTGTACAACTCAAGGCGAATCAGGCGCCTGTAGGATACTTCTCTGCCAATATCCCGGTGTTTGATTGTTGTTTTCAGCTTGTTATCCAGTTCTTCCACAAACAGTTTTTTGGCCCGGTCCTTAATCACGATTCCTTCCATCCCACTTTCAAAGTCTTGTTTGGTGACCATTTTCTTTGCCAGGAGCGAAAATATCACCCGGTCAACCAGGATGGGTTTAAATATTTCCGCAATATCCAGATTCAGTGAAAATCTGCGGAAATTGGTGGCATGCAGGAAACCAATCCGGGGGTCAAGATGAGTCTTATAAATTTCACTGAGCACCAGCGTGTAAATAACAGAATTCCCGAAACTGATCAGGCTGTTCAGGTGATTTTTGGGCGGGCGGCGCGTTCGTTGTTCAAAAATAAAATCTTTATTTTCTATAATTTTATCAAAAGCCCTGTAATAACACTCTCTGGCGTTTCCTTCTACAGCCATGAGTTCCGAAATTTCAGCACAGCCATCAATCTGTTCTTCAAATTCCTTTAATTTCTGAAGACTCGCATCCAGATCTTTGCCCCTGTTGGCATAGTATTTCAATACCTGCCTGATGTTTTTTAACGCTCCTCTGACTATTGCTCCGGCAATTCCCATTCGCCTGTCGTGTTCCAGGTAAAATTGCGCCTGTTTGAGGGTCATATACCCTGAGTTATAGTGTTCCCGGGGGTAAAAGGTGCCCATATAGTAACCGTGGTAGTTGAAATAGTGCATGACAATTTCCTTCTGCGACAGGAGTTCGAGAAGTTTTTTGTTAATATTTACCTCTCCGAAAACAAAAATGTCGCTGATGTCTTCAACCGGCAGATACCGGTTGGTTTCTTCGCAATAAAATTTCAGAGTATTGTCCTGCCTTTTCAATTCGCCGTCAGAAAAAATATAGACAATCTTTTTCATGCAGGCCCTCCGTTATGACCAACAGAATTCCGCATAAGCGCAGTTTTTGCACCACCTGACCCTGACAGGCGGTGGAGGCCCGTCCAGATAGACAATGCGTAAAATATCCCGGACCGCTGCATCCAGTTTGGCCCTCAGTTCATCCGTCAATTCCACTGTTTCCCGTCTTTTCTCCTTGGGAAACCGAAGTTCCCCTTTCGCCGTAAGACCTGCTTTTTCCAGTTCTGCCAAATAATAAGCCAATTGCATGCGCGCGCTGGCCTCGAATTTGGAGCTTTTTTTCACTTCGCCGATAACCAGCCCGTCCTTACCTTTATGTACAATATCAAGCTTGATGTGGCCCAGGCTGATTTCTTTTTTCTCGCGGGGGTATGTCTGCTCCTGGATAAACCTGCCCAGGTCCACGTTTGGGTTGTCCTCGTCCGGATTAATCTGGCGCGCCATGAGCCACACCTCGCGGTGGCAGATGAAGTAGTACCAGATGAGGGTGCCGGTGATGTGGAGGTCCTGTTGGTTGGTCACGAGCATCACCTTCAGGAAATCAAAGTATTTCAAAGGTCTCTGTCCTTAGTGAAGCACGTTTAAAACCTGTTTCAGAATCATAATAACTCTTCCAATATTCATTGGGTAAGCGATAGAGCCGGCCATAGGCCTGTAAACCTAAAATGTTACTTTCCTGCCGGTCCCTCTCAGGAATAGAAATAATATATCTAGCTAATTTGGCTTTAATCTGCATATAGTTTTTTCGCCTAACTAGAGGGTCATGTTCTGACAAAACTGTTGTTTCATAATCATCCCAAACAGCCTGAGCCTCTTCATCTTGTTCTATAAATACATCAACATAGAATGGTAGCTCTCTAATCAGACAGAATTCGCTAATATTACCACATCCTGCACTTGGAGAACCATTAAAAGATAAGTTTTTCACTGCTTCCAGGAGATCTAAAGATTTTTTCGATGACAAACGTTTTCCCCTAACTAAATTTATGAAATAGTTGCTAACCATTTGTCCAAAATCCTTTTCATCTATACAAGGGTATTTTTTCAACAAATCCCTAGCCTCATTTATCAGAAGCGGTCCATATACCTTACTGGCATAATCTTGGCCATTGTCTGTCATTAGATTTACCACTTCTATTGTACCTCGTGTCCTCATTTTATTGCGATTACACCTGCCAGCACACTGAATAATCGAATCTATCGGAGCCAAATCCCTGAATACTTCATCTACATCGATGTCAACTCCTGCCTCTACAACCTGAGTTGAGACAATAATTACTTTTTCACGGTTTTTCAGTTTTTCTTTTATTTGATTTAACTTTTTGTGTCTGTCTTTAGGTGTTACATTAGTTGACAGATAAAATATCGGTGTAATTCCTTCAAGATTTTGTTTAAGATTAGTAAAAAGCTCTAAAGAACTTTTGATAGTGTTCATTACTAACAAATATGATTTGTTTGGGTCATAGCAAGACCCAAAATATCGAACAAACTCGTCTATCGTTTGATTTTCCCCATAATAACGCAATGTAACCCGGTCAAAAGCTTTAAACAACTTAGTAATTTCTTCACTGTTGCCTGCCAATTCAATTGATTCGTTATCTTCAAAAATAAGAGGTTTAGTAGCAGTCATTAAAATAATTCTACAATCCAAATATTCGGTCATTAGCTTTAATAATTGCCTTACAGCTCCCCAATATTCCGCCGGAATACTTTGAACCTCGTCCATTAATATAATACTTCCAGCCAAACGGTGAAACTTTTTTAGCATTTTATTTGTATAGCCAAAAACTGTATGAAATAGCTGAACAAAAGTTGTTACTATAATTTCGCTATTCCATGCTTCGACATTAAGGAGAGCATGATCCAACGAGATATTTTCTCCATCAATCTTGTAATTAACTTCACTTAAATGATGATGTTTCATGAGAAAAGCATCTTTATTATCTTTGTATGCCGAAACATTTTGTTCCAGCATTTCTTTCAGCACATCATAGTTTTGGTCGATAATAGAAGTAAAAGGCAGAGAATAGATTATTCTACTTTCTTGGTCGGCTTTTGTTAAAACTTCTGCTCCAGAAATCCCTGCCCCCCCTGATAGTTTACTTTTCGTAGATTTAATTAGTTCGCGGAGTTTTAAGGCAGCAGCAAAACCGGTAATAGTCTTGCCGCTGCCGGTAGGAGCTGTAATAGTAAATATTTTAGCATCCCTGAATCTCTGTTCCAAGTTCTCCATGACTCTTTGATATACTTCATTGCGATGAAAGTCAACCTGTTTCTTAGGGCTTGGATAAGCAACTTTACGATATTTTTCCACAATGCTATAATTTAACGCAAAACGTTTAACTTCTTCTAATCCAGCAGCATTTTTTTTATCTGCATCGATAAGAAGAGAATAAATATAGAGGAGCTGAAGATAGGTTAGATACCCCGCTTGTCCATCGTCAAGGCTATCCTCACCCATAATCAGGTCGTCATAGAGAAAAAATAATTTTCCAATAGTTTTATGCACTTTCTCGGCAAAGGCTGACACTCCCATGTAAATACCAGGTTTAACATAGGTATCCATTAGAGATTTCATTTCTTTGTCAATAACAATGGAGTTCTTTTGCAAATCATCTAATTGGCGGTTCATTATCTCCAATCTATTTCTAAGATTATCTTTACAAAGAGTTGCAACTTGGTGGAGACTCCTTTCCGAAGCTAAAAAATTCAGAGGATGAGTAAGATTCCCATGATGATGCAGCACAGCCATGTATCCAATCAGCGGGATATACCGGTATTGATCGGAATATTGCAACTCGAGGAGATGACTCGCTGTCCACACAGCTGAAATAAAGCCATGATAACTTAAAGCCCCCCAGTTTTTTCTTTTAACAAGATAGTCCTGGAAAAAGGTAGTATATTTGCCAAAATCATGTCCTAAACCAATAACCGTAACAGCCGGTTTCACTAATTCCCAGCTCAAAGCAGGTAAGTCCTGTAAGTTAGTTATCATCTGACCGGCTACCTCGGCCAAATGAACAATGAGGTACTTATGGTAATTGGTTTCTTGGTCAAAATGAGAATAAAAATCCAATTAAACCCCTTCTTCCATAAAAAGCAAGGTCTCGTCCAATTCATCAATGTAATAAGGAGATGTTTTAAACCTGGCCGTGATGCCCTGGCATGACCGTTCGTAAAGCATGTTACATATTTCAATTAATTTTCGACCCGGACCAAAGGCATAAGGCATTTGCTCCTTTAAATAGACCAGGTTCTTACCAGCATCAGCCTGAAAAACAAGGCTTTGACCTTCTATAAGACTCATGTTTACCACTGTCTGGACTTCTGAACCCTGACTCGGTTCCGCTGTAAATTCTCCAACAAGCACAGGATTGGCCAAAAACTCACTCCTACCCAAAAAAAGAGGGAATATAGGACCATGTTCTAGCTTTTCCAACAAATTCTTTTGAATCCGTTCATCTTTATGGGAAAAGTATACCCGGTATACTAACTCTTTTCCTTCTTGCGGAACAACAATCTCTGTCGGTATCATGGTCGGGCCACCATAGCCATTAACCCAATTAAGCTGCTTAGTATTAATAAATTTTATGGTTTGCATTATTTTTCTTACTTGGCAATTAATTTTAAGCGCTACCTGAGCTGTATCTGGGCTTAACAGTTCATAGTACGAATCACGTTCCAGGCCTAAGATGGCGCCTATCATGCCGGTGATAACAGTCCGGGGCGGAAAGGCATAGCTTAAAGAAGATGAATTGGTAAAATACTTCCTGAAATGAGCAGCCGGTCCCCGAATATCGAATACGACGATTTTTTTCATACCGTCTCCAACCTTTCTAGTCCTGTATTACAATTACCTTCTCGACTCCTATCGCATCTACCAGTGCTTTGTCAGTTTTGGTTGGTTTGCCGTTTACATGAGTATTCAATTCAGGATTCATATACAGCTTTACTTGGTTAACTTTTTCTTTTCTGCTTTTTAGAAGACTCACAAGGCTACCTACTTCCAGTTGCAAGTCTTTTCTATCTCTTAGCCCTGTTTTAGGGTATACTTCTATATAATTTCGCAGATCTCCTAAAAAAGTTTGATTATCAATATACTCAACCCGTAGATACAGGCACGGATATTGTCCAATTTTACTCCTGGTAGCTGCTAAGGGAATTGCCTTGACCAATGCTTCATCCAATTGCTCTAACGTCTCCGTTTCTAATTTGGTATAAGTTGCCCGACGGGCAGAAACAATGCCATGAAATGCAATTAATGAATAATATAAACGGTAATCCCTGCCAATTGTACCCTGTTCGTTGCCCTCATTTGAACTAAACCTAGATGTAATTGCACTCGATTCTATCAATTCAACACGATTTAGAGAATACCCCCAGTTAAACTGTACCGGCCCGGTAAATGTAATCGAACTACCACTGGAACCTCCTCCTGCATCATCAGCTTTAATAGGCATAGTGGCCCCAAAAAGTCGCACATCAACCAGTTTTTCTAAAATAACCGGAATGTCATCCTTTGTTATCTTGTCTTTTTCCAATAAACTCTTTAAGCGGGTAGTCGCATCAACAGTTCGGTCATTAACCTTGGTGACAAATATTTCGTTCCCTTTGTCCTGAAGGTAATCTCGTATATATCTTTTCAATCTCACGTCAGAAACCAGATTAATTTCTTTTTCATAATCCATCCGGGGCCTGTTTTCGTCATCCGGATCCCCATTAGGATTGCAAAGTTTAGCATCATAAATAAATAAAATGTCACTATTGTTTTTGATCAACTCGCTCATTACCGTCTTCTCCTCCTTTTTCTTTTTGTATGCCAGCATTAATAACTTTTCCTGTTAAATAGCTGTAGCCAGATAGCAAATAGAATACATTTTCTTTATCACTTAAAGTCCAATTTGCCAGTTCATGGTCTAAAAGTTGCTTCATCACCGAAAAATACTTTTCGTTAATAATATCTAACCTTTTGTATTGCCTTAATTTATTAAAAACCTCATTTGCCAATGCAACAACCCTTCGGCTACTCATACCCTGATAAGCTATTTTGTTCAAGATAGGCTTACTATTTAAATTACTGTTATATTGAGCATTAGCCACCTCAGCCATTAAGTATCCCAGTATAAACAGTGACGCTTGTTGTATGTTATACCCCATAGATTTAATAAACTCATTTTCATCTTTCCGTAACCCTTCCACTTCAATTGGCTCTGTCATTTTTAGCACACCAACCTTCTTTAAAAAACAATTTAAATAATTCACCTTCAAACTAGCCTTAGCCATTTCAATGTCCCAGAATCTAGAATCACCTGGTTTAACATTAAAATTCTCTTTACTGAATGCATACACTTTAAACAATTCCAGATATTGTTTTATTAAGAACGCAGGTTGAACACGGCGTCCTTCGAAGATTGCCTCAATGAAAGTTAAAAATTTTTGATATTCGTGTTTATTTTCTCCTTGTTGAAGCGGAATCAAGTAATATATCCGGTTGAGGTCCAAAGCCAATTGACCACTGATAGCGGGAAAAACTTCGTTACATGACCTGTTAACCTCCAAAAAAGCTAAGGCTATTTCCCTGAAACGGGTAGGTGGCACATCCTTAACCATCTTCAAAATCTTTAGCTCGGCTTTGTTACGCTGGTAAAACAGGAGATTAAAGATTAGTTCATTGTCAAATTCCCGGATCTTTAAGTATTCGTCTATCTGTCCCTCTAATTCGTTAATTGCACTTAAACCTTTTAAAAAATTAAGGCTATCAGGCACATACTTTACCCAGTTGTAAAATCGAGTAGAAGTCAACAAGGGAGACTTTAAAAAACCAGGTATTATGTACAGATCCAATTTCCCTAAACGGCTGGAAAAGTTATTACGAATAAAAGCCTCCGCGAGAAGAGCAAATTGATAACACTCCTGGCAAAAAGAGTAGTGCTTATGAAAAGCTTCTTTATTTAAATTGCTGGCAAAGCCGACTTTATCCGTAATATAGTACTTAAATTTCATTCGGCTTGTATTTCCAGTAATCAATTCCTCCTTTCCGCAAACAGTGCAAATTCCTCTCTCTTTATCAAAGAGTTCACCAACTTTTATCTCTTCTACTTTTTGCATATATTCAGAAAACCTAGCCCCAACCATACCATCAAAGAGTATTACATATAGGCAGATCTCCTTGTCACTAATGGAATAGTTTTGCTTTAACCATTTTTTAAAATTCTTTTCAATTACTTCGACTTTCTTTTTCTGTTTTTTGGGGAGTGCCAAAATATCCGCTAACTTATCCCCTTTATATCCAACTAACAAATCCAAATTAAAAACATATCGGTACCTTTGTTCAGCCCCAACAGTGACATTTGTATCAAAGAAATAAATTTGTAATACCTGTTTTGCTTTTTGGTACAACAAGGTGTCTTCAGGCATTATATTAATGATATTGGGAAGAGTCTGAGACAAAACGAAGGCTAAATTATTTGTAGTTAAATACCACTGCGGGCTGTTGTTCCCATCAGCATTTCCTATCCACAAATATTCCTTTTCAGTTAACCCAGGAGTAACCTCAGCAATCTTTATTTGTAAAAAAGGCTTCTCAGTAGAAAAATCCAGTAACACTACATGCTGTTTTTTCCCTTCAATTTCGTCCGGCAACTCGATAGTTAGGTTTTCCAGGAAAGTCCCCCGGCTGAATTTATTGGCCAAATCCCCTATGTCCCTAATTGCAGCTAACATCTTATTCACCTCCTTTCTCTACCGAAACATTAACCTTTTTCATTTGTGACTTTACATCAGTTCTGTATTTTAGAATACTACTACTAAAACAATTCACAAACTGGACCTCCCCCCTTCCCAGCCTTTTCCCCTCAATAAATAAAATTACTTCATAAAACTGACACCTGTTTGTCAGTTTTAAAAAATAACTTTTCCCCGTTAGTTCCTACACTGCTTCCGCAACATTATGATATAATCAAAATAAAACACATTTCTCCATTGCTTTCCATTCCATAATATGCTCTTATTTTTACAGAACGTTTGTTCGCTATTTTTAAAGGAGGCGAGCCCCTTGCTGGATGCCGGTGACCTTAAACAAATCAAAAATGTAATGCTGGAAACCATCGAACCGTTTCTTACCAAAATTTATGGTAAACTGTTGGAACATGACAGAAAATTTGAGGAAATCGATAAAAGATTTGAACAGATTGACAAAAGATTCGAACAAATCGATGCTCGGCTGGACAGGCTGGAAACCCGCATGGACAGTATAGAAAACCGCATGGACAAGCTAGAAAGCCGCATGGACAGCCTGGAAAACCGCATGGACAAGCTGGAAAAAGACGTTGCCGAAATTAAAGGCTATCATAAAGACCTGGAAAAAACCCTGGATATGATTAAAAGACTGTTCACCGAGGTCACGTTTAAAGTGGAAAAATTGGAAGACCGGGTATTTGACCTGGAAAACAACCCAGAAGCTGCCCAAAAAGAATATGCTGCCGAGATCAGAAGGGAATTCGAAGCCCTTAAAAACCGCGTCTCCAGGCTGGAAAAGCTCATTGACCGGGTTTGTGAAGCAGAAGAAAAGTACAAAAGCTGACATGTCTCACACCGCCGCTGCGGCGGTTTTTTATTTTTCAACCACCTCCACACAGCCAAATCCCTGGCTGTTCTTGCTGCCCAACCCTGCATCCACCGCCATCTGCAGCAGTTCCGTCGGCCCGGACAGTTCCATTACCCCGGTATATCCCTTGATTACCGTATTCTTATAATTCACCAGCCGCATATCCCCCCTTCCCAGCCTGCGCACTTTCACATTTCCTTCCGGCGCAGCCTGTCCGTACAGGGCCTCATACTTCTTGCGCAGATTACTTTCCAGCAAGGTATCATAATCCGGTTCCCCCGGTTGCATATAACAGGAATACCGTCCACCTTCAGGCTTATATAAAGTTTTGCGGATTACAGCCGGCGAAAGAGTCCGGACGGCTATTCTCTCCTCCCCCACTTTAAGCTGCCGCACAACCAGCTTTTCCACCTCCGCCTCGGCCGTACCCAGCCTCAACCGGCCTTTGGTCAACATACCGTTAGCTATGGACTGGCAAAATTGATCAACCGGTGAGGAAATCACCAGCCTCACCTCATCAAAAAACCTGATTGTGCCTTTTTCCTTGTCAATCTGAAACCTCCCCATCAGGCGTGAAAAGGCAAAAAGTTTGAACCGCCGGTTACCGCTTTGATACCCCTGGTCATGCAGAAAAGCTGCCAGGTCTGCATCTATGGAACTGTACACAGCCGCCTGGACAATATGATTATACTGCAGAGGAATCTCCATAATCCCCTCAGGACGCAAAGAAAAACATATGTGCACGTTATCTCTCCTCCAAAAATAAAGACTGCTCCTCCGGGAGCAGTCAGTCTGGAATTTCTCCGTATCAGGCCATTATGTCTTTCATACCGGCAATATTGAATTTTGACCCATGTCCGGAAGGTTGCTGTATTTTGACTGATGCCCGGAAGGCTGACGCGTTCTGACACATTTGGCAATTAAATTACTTTTTTTATATGGCTTCTATTTATTACTATATTTTTCCTTCCTTGGGCATGTACTTTCGCTCGTCTAATTTCGACAATTTTCTCATTCGAGCTGTCGTCCGTGAGCGGAGGAATATTCTAGCCTCTGCTACTGTTTTTTCCCAAACAACTCCTTCCACCTCTGGGACACCTGCCGCACTATATCTTCCCTGGGAATCAACTCATCGGGGTAATCCGGTTTCATCCGGGCATCTATCACAATTGGACCGCTGTAAATAATTTTGTTGTGCCCAACCTCATAGGCTGCATAAATATCCCAGGCCGGGTCAAAACGGGTAAATACGGTCCAGAGAAAACCGGTCTGATCTTTCAGGGCATCGGCATCGTCGACCAAAATTACCAGCGGCCATTCTTGCAATTGCTCCCGGCCGTGTTCCACAACCTGGCGGGCCAACTCCGGCGCTGCGGAATAAGCAGAGCCGGAAATCATCAGGCAGCCACGGCAGTAAGGTTTGATTTTATCAATGCCGGCAATCGGGCCACCGGTATACTCTCCCGGCAGGTCACGCACCGGGTCCCCCAGGCCCAGCATAATGGCCTTGCTGCCCTGGTTAAACTTGCGCCCGGTGTAATCAAGGGTATCCATGGCCGTATTATTGATAATGAACAGGTCCCTGGCCGGATTGAACCGCGCCAGCACACTTTCCAGAAATACGGGGAACTTCTTCAAATCAACCGGGACGTCAGTAATCATGAGGACCTTGGTCAGGGACAGTTGCCCCTCCCCCAGTATTCTAAAGGCATGGGCCAATGCTTCCCGGTGGTAGCTTTCCCTGACCACAGCCCCGGCCAGGGTATGGAACCCTGCTTCAGCATAAGTCCACAAGGCCCTGACGCCGGGCATAATCAGGGGAAATATCGGTGCCAGCAGATCCTGCATCCATTCCCCAATGAAATAATCCTCCTGGCGGGGCTTACCCACTACCGTGGCCGGATAAATAGCGTCTTTGCGGTGATAAACCTGTTTGACGTTAAACACCGGAAACTCGTGAACCAGCGAATAATACCCGTAATGGTCCCCAAAGGGTCCTTCCGGTTTTCTTTCAAACGGGGGCACTTCCCCGCAAACAGCGAACTCGGCCTCGGCAATTATAGGATGCGGGTGCCCGTCTATTTCTGTCATGTTCAGTTTTTCCCCCATTAAAAAGGACGCATATATCAATTCCGGCAATGATTCAGGCAAAGCGGTAATGGCCGCGATGACCAGCGCCGGCGGGCCGCCAAGGAAAAGGGTTACAGGCAGGGCCTGTCCCCTATTTTCCGCCTCGTGGTAATGAAAACCGCCGCCCTTATGAATCTGCCAGTGCATACCCGTCTGGTTTTCCGAAAATATCTGAATCCGGTACATGCCCAGATTATGCTCCCTGGTTACCGGGTGTTCCGTATAAACCAGCGGCAAAGTGACAAAAGGCCCGCCATCCCCCTGCCAGCTCGTCAGGACAGGCAGCTCTTTCAAATTTACTCTCGGCTGCCGCACCTGGAGCACAGGCGCTTTGGCAGGGCTTACGCGGCGCAGGCCGCTTTTGGCAATGCTGAAGAGCCAGTCCCTTTCCTGCCAGAGGTTGGATAATTTGGGCGGCAAAAGTTTGTCCATCGCCTGGGTAATTTTTTTAACAATCGCTTCCGGCCTCGGTCCTATGGCCATCTCTACCCTTTCCCGGGTGCCGAATAAATTTGTGACCACAGGAAACTTGCTCCCTTTAACATTGGTAAAGAGCAGGGCCGGCCCTTCATCTTCAATTACCCGCCGGTGAATTTCCGCCAGTTCCAGATAGGGGTCCACCTCAGCATTAATCTCGATTATCTGGTTTTCTCTTTGCAGCATCTTGATAAAACTTCTCAGGTTTGTATGCATGGTTACTCTCCTGTAATTTTTTTATCTCGTGACAAAGCTTGTCGGCTGCCACCGAGGCATTTGCCACCAATTGCCTTATTTCCCAATCTTCAGCCCCGTCAATGTGCACCCCTGCCACCACAGCAGCAACCAGGCCTGTTTCCCGGCAAAGCCGCTCTCCGACGGACGCGGCCATTTCCGCATCCTTATGCCCGGGTACAGGGGTAATCCAGGTATCACATGAAAGGCAGCCCTGATCCTGCAGACTTGTGCGGGGTACGCTTAAAGTCGTTCCGCCTACATGAGGTTTTTCCCCGCCCGTCAGAGTAATAGCAATCCCTTCGCCGGTTATGACAGCCAGTATATTTATTTTGTAGCGGCCCTCACCGGAGGAAACCCTGATTTCTTGCATGCTTTCATTCACCCGATATAACATTACTGTATGAAAATTCCTCTTCCCCGGTAAACATTATTTTATGATATCTTTTATCCAATCAATGCTTTTATATCAATATTATATTCCCTGATTTTGCGGTAAATCGTGCTTCTCCCTATATTTAACCGGGCCGCGGCTGCGCTGATACTGCCGCCGCAATCAACAATAGCCTTTTTAATGGCTTCCTTTTCCAATTCCTGCAGGGTTCCCGTCTTTGCGGCAGCGGCCTTTTCTTTCTGCCTGTTCCTGATATTTTCGGGCAAATCCCGGGGCGTTATTTCTTCACCTTCAACGACATTCACCAAACCCTCAATTACGTTTTCCAATTCCCTTATATTCCCCGGCCAACTGTATCCCTGCAATATTTCCAGGGTTTCCGGCAACAATTTTAATTCAGGTCTACCGACTTTTGCCCTGTATTTATCCAAAAATGCGTTTACCAGCAGCGGGATATCGTCTTTTCTCGCACGCAGGGGAGGAATAAAAATGTTGACAACATTCAATCTGAAATATAAATCCTGACGGAAAGCGCCCTCTTCAACCATTTGGGCCAGGTTGCGGTGCGTAGCCACGATAACCCTTGCATCAACTGTCTTGCTTTCCTGCCCGCCAACCCGGAAAAACTGCTTCTCCTGCAGCGCTCTCAATAAACTGACCTGGGCCTGCAAAGGCATATCCCCTATCTCGTCAAGAAAAATTGTCCCCTTATCAGCCAATTCAAATTTACCGGGTTTTCCGCCTTTGCGCGCCCCTGTAAAAGCACCTTCCTCGTAACCAAACAACTCACTTTCCACCAGTTCGGGCGGAATAGCAGCACAATTCACAGCTACAAAAGGCCCGTTCCGGCGGGAACTTTCCTGGTGAATGGCCTGAGCCAGCATTTCCTTGCCTGTCCCTGTTTCACCCTGCAGTAAAACGGTTGAGTCATTCTTGGCTACCCTTTTGCATATGGAAATCACCTGTTGCAGGTATTTGCTTTGACCGATAATCTGGTCAAAGGTATAGCGCACCACGTTTCCCCGTTCAGGTAAACCTCTTCCGGACTTTTTACCTGTTACCTCCGAAGCGCTTTTGTCTTCCGGGTTAACAATAGCCACCATTCCCTGGGGGCTGCCGTCCGGGCCGTATATGCGTTTAGTTCTGGTATTGACCGGTGTGGAACCGTTTTTTGTGCTTACAGTCAGTTCCCTGGTATGGGAAGTGGCGCTTTCTATCACCCACAAGTTATTCAGATTAAATAATTCCTCGATGTTCTCTCCCAGGCATTCTTCCTTTTTAAGGCCCAGAATCTTGCAGGCAGACTGGTTCATTTCCCGCACAATTCCGTCTTCGTCAATCATGACCGCGCCTTCCCGCATCAATTCCACAAGGCCTTCGTATTTCGCCCTGTTCAGATTAAACCTGGTCTGTATATCAAGCAACCGCATTTCCCGTTCAATGTTCTGGGCAGCCATTTTAACCATGCAAAACACCCGGTCACTGCCTTTTCCGCTTTCACCGGTTACATCAAGTGTCCCAAGCGTTTTGCCCCCAGGGCCTTTTATTGGTACAGCGGCACAAGCCAAAATATGGTTTTCCCTGACATAATGCTCCGTAGCAAAAACCGTTACCGGTTGGTTTTCTGCCAGCGAAGTTCCGATAGCATTGGTCCCCTTGAAACGTTCAGACCAGTTGGCTCCTTCGCACAGCATAACTTTCCTGGCATGACTGGAAAAATCATCGTCAGTGAAACACTTCAAAAGGTAACCTCTGGCATCGGCCAAAATCACCATAAAACCCAAACCCCGCAAGCACATAAACAGGTCTTCCATAATAGGGGTGGCTACCTCTACCAACTGCCGGTTTTCCTGAATAGTTTCCCGCAATCGGGCCGGACTCAAGAGCTCGTTTTTTTTCACTTTATGGTGGTTAACCTCGTATTTGCGGCATCGCTCCCATGAACGCTTTATAATAGGATCCACCTGGACCGGGATTTCCCCTGTTTCCATAAAGGTGTTCCACAGACCCGCTTCATTATTCCCCATACCCTCACCCTTTGCCGGTAAAGTTTTTGCGTGATTAGTTCCTTTTCTTTCGTACCTCCATTATACCAAGGATAAGCTATTTTTTCAGCAAAAAAAAGGACTCCATTTTCAGGAGTCCCCGGTTTTTCATCTGTTAAAAGTTATAAAGAGTGTCAATTTCTTCGCCGGTAAAGTCCCATGTAGTATTATGCGGCGGGCATTCTTCCCGGAAAAACTCGGGTAACCGGTCATGTTCCCTGGTAAACCCGGCCGCCTCATTGAATGCGCGTTCAGTCCGTAGCACAGACTTACCTAATTCGGTGATATCGTCATTCGTAAGGTTCAAACCGTACTCGGCATTAATCATGTCTACGATAGCCTGAAAAGCATCGGCGTTATCCAGGATACAAAAAGCCACAAACAGGCAAAGCCCTGCGCTGTCCAGTGCTGCGGTGGCGATTTGCAGGTTTCTGGACAACTCTATGTTGCCTTCTTTCCCCAGTGGATTTACCTCTCCACCCACTTTTAAAACATTGGTGGCCACAGAATAACCGGCTGTATGGTCAGCTCCCATCGGCGAAGTAGCGTAGGTCAAGCCGATTCCTTTAACGGCCCGGGGGTCATACGCGGGCATAGCCTGCCCTTTGACCACGGGAACCCTTGTAACGCCCAGGGCCTTGCCCGTGAAGGCAGCGCCATTGCCAAGGATGCGGCCAAGGTAAGTACTTTTTTCGATTTCCTTCAATAAGTTCAACATCCCCGGTCCATCGCCGAAGGGGATTACCCCTCCTTCCATAGCAACACCCATAGTTACAGCGGTTTCTATGGAATCAATGCCAATATCGTCGCAAATGCGGTCGGCCTGGGCGATAATGTCCAGGTCATCTATGCAACAGTGAGCTCCAAATCCCCAGATGGTCTCGTACTCAAAACCAGCCGTCAGGTAATTTCCGTCTTTATCATTATATATCTGCGAACAACGGATTACACAACCGGCATGACAGCCATGGGTGGGTTTTCCGTTTCTGCTGACAATTATATCATGCATTGTTTCACCGCTTATTTTATTAGCATGTTCGTAACGGCCCAAACGGAAATTTTGCGTCGGTAACCCGCCGGCTTCATTGATTATATTGACTAACACATTTGTACCATAGGTGGGCAATCCCTGGCCCGTGACGGGATGTTCCCGCAACCCCTTGGCCAGCCTGCGGGCAGCCTCTTTAAACTTTTCCTGGTCCGCAATAGCAACGCCCGGAGCGCCGGCATCGTCTATGGTAATATATTTAACCTTTTTTGCACCCATTACCGCCCCCAGACCGCCACGTCCGGCGCTGCGCAGATTGCCGTCGGGGTCTTTCACCGAAATATTGGCTGCCGCCATACGGGTTTCTCCGGCCTGGCCGATAGTTAAAACTCCGATCTTGCTGCCAAATTTCTCCGTCAGTCGGGCAACTACTTCGTAATTTCCCTTGCCCACCAGTTCGTTTTCTTCCTGCACCCGGCAGCCATTTTTATCAACATGAATGCTGTAAAATTTATCCCCTTCCGGCTGTCCCTCAATAATCAGCGCCTTTATGCCCAGCCTGGCCAGCTTTTGGGCAGCAGTGCCACCGGCATTGCTCTCCTTAATCCCACCTGTAAGCGGGCTCTTGGCGCCTACAGACAACCGCCCTGAATTGGGAGCAGCCGTGCCGCTCAGCAACCCGGGCGCAATTACCAGTTTGTTGTTTTTGCCTAAGGGATGACAAGTTGGTTCCACTTCTTTACCCACAATCGCCGAGGTCAAGGCCCTTCCGCCCAACCCCTTCCATTCAGCGGGGACATCTTCCACGGTAACTGTCTGGTTCGTCATGTTTACACGATAAATTTTCATAACCAAAAGACCTCCCTTTATTTTTAGTTTTGGCCGGGCGGCAAATTGCTTCCGGCGCCCTTACGTTTGCATTTCCACAACAGCAGGACATGCAAATCTGAAGAAATTTCATCATATGAATTGCCGCCTTGTATTTTTAGAAGCAATTCTCGTGCCAACCATAATAAAATAATGCTGGTCCCTGAATTACAGGATTTTATCGGTCTTTTGGACTTTTATGACGTTTCCCGTTTTGGTACTTTCTCGTGCAAAGAAATCGTAATACACCATGTAAAACCAGTAATTAAATACAATATGCCTTTTCTCATAATGAAACACCCGTCTCAAATTAAAACAAGCCTCTTCTTTTTCAGAAGAGGCTTGTTAACTATATTAACAAGCGCCTGTTAACTGCTTTCCTGATTGTTTGTCCACGCAGGTGTTTTATTGTTACCGCCAACAGTACTGCCCATACCGTCATACCTGCCACAGCGCCCAAAACCATAACCGTCACAAAACCGCTGTTCATCCCTTCAATCCCCGGTTTCCTTATCAGGCTTATCCATGAGGAGATATAAAAAACCGTCACGCCAATTACATAGCCCAACCCCAAAGACGCCATGATTTCAAGGGCGCTTCTGGCCCAGGCATAAAGTCTGATAAACATAATCCCGCATATAAGCATAAAGGCGGAAAACAGCACCTGCAATATCGCAAACCAATAAAAATTGTCGTTATAGTATTCTAACACACGGCCGAAAATACTTGGCATACTGTTTTGCAGATATATCATTTCCTCCTGTTCCGCCGATGCCGCCGAACCTGGATAGAGCAGGTTCAAACTCCCGGACAGTACCATTTGACCGGCAATGATGATAAATAACCAGCCAATAAGCCAAACTGACAATGGCTTCTTTGCCAAACTCCCCATATTATATATCCCCCCACAGATACACCACAATACACCCAACAACCTGACACCAATAGCCAATTTCTCTTCTCTGACAAACAAGCACCTATCCCATGCCGGAACAGGTGCTTTAAATAAACCTGAAAAGTTATTGGCTTAAAAAACTGTATTGATTGTGAAAAAAATAACTTACCTGGCGTCCCGCCTCCCTTATTGCAGTTCATTTAATAGACAAGCTCTTTTTAATGTTTTTTATAATTTATGTATGAATTCCTTCCTGTAAAAACACTTTTTCCGTAAACGGTTGCATTTGGCCGTCGAGTGGTCATATAGGCGGTTGAATGGTGTTCCGTGAAAAAAACGCGACCCTGTGGTCGCGTTTTTTGTAGGATGTTTGCTACATCATATACCGCGATTCGGGGCTACAGCAGTCGCAGCCTCTGGGCCAAGCACAGCCTGCTTAAAGGTATCCAGCCCCACCCGGTCAATAAGTTCTCCCAGGCGTTCATTATGCCTGGCATTTCCCTTGTACCAATTAATAATTTTATCAACCAGCTCTAAAACCTGGTCGGGTTCAAGCTGATCAGCAATCCTGTCCCCCAACCGGGGTTTAACGCCGGCGTTACCGCCTACCATCACAACATAACCTTTAGATGTTCCCATTATGCCTATGTCCCTTACCGCCGGTTCTGAACAGGAGTTCTGGCAGCCGGAAACAGCCATCTTGAATTTGCCTGGTAATTCCATGCCGTGATATTTTTTATCCAATTCCAGCCCCAGCCCTACGGCATCCTGCTGGCCGCGCTTGCAGAATGTGGTGGCCGGGCAGATTTTTACGCTCCTGACACAGAGCCCGACAGCATGTCCTGGATCCATGCCCAGGTCATTCCAGGCTTTCTCAACATCTTCATGCTTCAGACCTACAATGGCCAATCGTTGCGCAGAAGTAACCTTGATCACTTCCGCACCATATTTCTCCGCCACATCGGCAATTTTTCTCAGGGTTGCCGGATTGGTTATACCGCCCGGTATATGGGGAACAATGGCGTAGGTTTTTTTGTCTCTCTGCAGTACTGCCCCTTTGGGTTGAGCCAAAGCCTTCGCTTCTTCGCTGGCCTCACCGAACCCGGCGCTGTTCAGTCGGGTCAACAGTTCTGTCTCGTCTATACCATGGGTCCTGGCCGCTCCGGCAACGGTTTCCGCCGTGGCAGACGGACATCCCAGACATTGCATGCCCATGGCCCGAAATACATCGGCCGTTTTGGGGTTTAATTTCAATACTTCGCCTACCGTCATATTTCTGGTTATCTGCATGATATCCGACCTCCTTATAATCAAAAACCAATGGCTCAATTCTGTCTTTCACTAGTTTTTCCACTTACGCCTTCAATATGTAATGCAGCTAACCAATATGTGATTCATTTAGTTTATACTACAGTTAATCAAGGGACAGACACTGGACGGGGCAGCTATCCACACAGGCCCCACACTCTATGCAGGCCTCAGGGTGGACTTGCACTGCCTTACCGTCCTCAACCCGCCAGACGCCCTGCGGACAGACATCGGCACAGGTTCCGCACCCTATACATTCTTCTACGTTTATTTTTGGTGCCATGTTCTATCACTCCCTTTTTATATAATGCAATTTTTAAGCATAGGGACCCATTAGTTGCTCAATGATGGGTCCCTTCTACCACTTTAACCCCTTTGGCTTCAACTACTTTTTTAATTTGGTTTTTAAAAGGGCATTTCTGGTAGTCCTCCAAATCCATACACATGCAGGAACTCAAATGCAGAACATCCAGGTCATAATTCTTCAGTTTTTCTACCAGTCTGGAAACCCGGCGCCCACTGCAACCCCCGCAGGTAAAGAAGCCAATAAGTTCGGTGTCAGGGCCGTACTGTTCGAAATGTACTTTTCGGTTATTAAAGGCTTTCAGGCAGCCCACGCCGGGACACACTTCAGAGACAATGTTGCAGCGGACCACCGCCACTTTGGTAGTCTTCTTCTCTTCTTTGTTCTTGCCGGAAACCATGGAAAAGTACCTGTCTTTTGTCTCCTGTACCAAATCTTCAGTTATTTCATCAATATTTTTTTCCCTGGCCAGTTTTTCCACTGCGCTTTTGGCCATTTTCCTGACGAAACCGGGCACCTTTTCCATCTCACGCAAAGCTTCTTCTGTCCATTTCATAAGCGCCACTCCTTTATAATCGGCAACCGGTGGCCCTGCGCCCCGATCGCACCCTAATACCATTAATCTGCAGTTTATGATTTTTCCGCTGTTATAATCAGGTCATTGGACTCTTCTTTGGACCACGCCCTCTTTTTATAATTTCCGTAAGTCTCTATATTTTTAAAGCCCACCTCAGCCATAACTGCCAGCAAATCGTGCCGCCGCCACGGGGTCAATGGCTCTGACAGTACGTGGAACTTCCATTCTCCAGCCTTCTCCCGTTGAAAAACAAGGATGTTAAACTGTACCTGTTCATCGCTTATCAGATCCGTCATCCTGAGAAACAGAACTTCTTCCCGGTGGTCGCGGTAAACATTCAGGGGCATGTACCTTTCTCTGTTTAAAAAAACTTTATCGTAATTTCTCATTTGAATTATAAGGATTCCGTTATTCTCCAGACAATCATAAAACTCCTGGATGGTTGCAACCAAAACTTCCTTTTCCCTGATATGGGCCAGTGAATTGCCCAGGCAGGTAACCATATCAAACTTCTGATTCAATTGTCCAAGGCCGTCCGCCCCCATTTGGTACAATTTCACCACAGCACTGGCAATTTTGGCATTTTCCCCGGCTTTTTCAATCATTTCCCCGCTGGGGTCTATCGCTGTAACATCCAGCCCCCATTGAGCAAACATGATAGCGTGTCTGCCGGTGCCGCAGCCTACATCCAAAACCCTGCTTACACCTCTGGCGGCAACAGTTTCTTTAAAAAAAGGCCCTTCATTCCGGAGTCTCGTTTCCCAATCAATCATTTTATCATAATAAAAACCAAAAACCTCAAAAATATTGATGTTATCCTCCAGCTGCATGAAAACCACCGTCCTTCTCCTGACCTCACTGAAACCGGTCCTGCCTTCATTGTACAAAAATAAAAAAACACCCACTATGACGTGGGTCCGAAAAAACTGTGATATATATCACATTCGACCACGGGCTTTTAAACCGTATAATACCTGGACTTATAAATGTCCATAAGCTGCTTAATTTTTTCTTCTTCCACAAAACCGGTAAAGCTTTTGGTTTCAAAATACCGCTGCGGAAAACAAATATTTTCCAGGCGGTAACCCAGTTTTTCCTTTAAATCGCGTTTTAATCGGAAAACTTTCTTTCCGAGTTCACCTAAACTTTCTTCATTCCAGTCCAGGCCAATAGCTCTTAACGCCGAAACCACCGTTCGCCTGTCATACACGTTCCGGGCAAACAGGCAGATGACAAGGGAGTTTAGTATGTTTCGCTCAATTTCCTCGTTAATAATTTTGTCAACCACCTGCTCAGGGTCCCACCCCTGCAGCTTCTGGTCTATCGAGTAACCGGCATTATCCAGGTGAGAGTGCCTTGCCCCAACGGCCTGCCCAAATATAAAAGCGTGTCCGGTGTGATATCCGGCCATTTCATGACCACCGAGGCACATGGCAAAATCACAGCCACCGTATTTGGCGGCGGCGTACCATGTCCCCCTCGCCAGGTCCCTGTAAAAATCCGAATCCATAGCCACCAGCCGGTCAATTATCTCTCTGTAGACAGAGGCATTGCCAAAGGCAGGCCGACAGCCGATCATTTCTTCCCTAACCAGTTGCTTTTCAAAAGCCTCCGTCAGCCAGCCCAGCAGTACCCCCGTTGAAATACTGTCCAGGCCGTAAAGCTCTGTCTTTTCAATCAACTCCAACAATTGGTCTCTGTTGTCAATACCAAGGAACGAACCCAGGGCAAAAACCAGCTCATGATCGTAAGAGATAGGAGTTGTATAGTATTCGTAATGGTCTCCGAACTGGCGCCTGACCTGGGCAATGTGAATACAGCCAATGGGACACCCGGAGCAAGCCAGTTTCCTGACCAGACTGTGCTTGGCAAAAGCCTCGCCGCTGATCTCCTCTGCCCCCGCAAAGCTCCCGGCCTGCAGGTTCTTGGTAGGCAAACCGTTCATGGCATTTAAAGGCAGGACATTTACAGCCGTTCCCAGCCCATGATACTTATCCATCACTTCCGTTTCTACAACCCTCTGGTATATTTCCTTGTAAACCCGCTGGTATTCCTTTTTATCAGTAATAGCCAGCCCCTCTTCCCCTTTTACTACCATAGCTTTTAAATTCTTGCTGCCAAAAACGGCGCCCAGTCCCAGGCGGCCAAAATGCCGGTATGTATCCACGTTTACACCGGCAAAAGAAATTAACTTTTCCCCGGCGCGACCGATGCGAATACAACTGCGCAGCCCAGAACCGGTCTCTCTCCTGCGCAGAATCCGGCCTGTCTCCTCAACAGTCAGCCCCCACAAAGGTTCTGCGTTCTTAAACTCCACTCCGTCAGCAGTAATTACCAGATAAGTTGGCTTAGTGGCTTTTCCCTTCACAACTATAGCATCATACCCGGTAAAACGCATGGCCAGTCCCAGCCGCAGCCCTGCATAACTTTCACCCAGCTCCCCCGTTAAAGGAGAACGAAACATGGCCACTACCTTGGTCACCACAGGAAAAATCGTTTCCATAGGTCCTATGGCGAAGACAATAGGTTGGTCACCGTCCAAGGCATCCTTCTCCGGCATTATATATTCGTCCAGTAATTTTGTGGCCACACCTACCCCGCCAAGATAAGCCAGTAAATCTTTGCGATTATGCGCCTTTATCTTTTGCTTGTTCAGGTCAATCTCTAATACCCTGATACCGTTCGCATTAATCATTTCGAACCTCCATAGTGATTACTTGGTGTGGGCAATAACGGGTACAGGTGCCACACTGAATACATACGATGGGCTTTTTTTCATCTTCATCAAAGAAGATGGCCTCAACACTACAGGCTGCCACGCACTTGCGGCAGCCAGTGCAAAGGTCTTTTTTGAAAATTACCCCGCCTCCCGGTCTTTCTACCAAGGCCTCCGCCGGGCAGGCTTCCGCACAGGCAGGTTTCAGACATCCCCGGCAGATAACCGCCAGGAAACTGCTTTGCAGACCGCCTGTCGATCTGATCTGAATGGCACTGCGTCTCGGCGAATAGTCATTGTGTATGACCCTGGCGCAAGCCAGCATGCAGGAATAACAGCCTATACACTTGGCCATACCCGGAGCTTTTAGGATTTTTGCTTCTGCCACCTGCATCACCTTCTGAATGTGAAATATGTAACAATTCCTATGATATTAATTATATCACACCGCGGACACTGTTCAATGGAAAATTCATCCCCGGCCGAACGGCCGGGGATGAATTATTTAACGACAATATTCACCAGTTTCTTGGGCACGGCAACAACCTTTACCACCTGTTTGCCTTCGATCAGCTTTTGCACAGACTCCTGGTCCATAGCAAACTGCTGCAGCCCGCCTGCATCCAGACTTGCCGGCGCCATCATTCTCTCCTTCACTTTACCGTTGATCTGGATGACAATTTCCACTTCGTCCTGGACAGTTGCAGCCGGGTCATATTTGGGCCATGGCTGAGTATGCACACTATCGGTAAACCCTAGTTCATGCCACAGTTCCTCCGCTATGTGCGGCGCAAAGGGCGCCAGCAGCAAGATCAGGCTGTTCATAGCCTCAGCTTCTACGGCGCTGTTGCGTCTTTCATTCTTATCCCTGTACTGGTACAGAGCGTTCACCATTTCCATGATCGCGCTAATAGCCGTATTGAAGTTGAAACGCTGGCTGATATCGTCGGTTACTCGCTTTATTGTAACGTGGGTTATCCGGCGCATTTCCCTGTCGGCCGGAGCCATTTCCTCCACATGGGCAGTGTCATCCAAACCCGAAACATAATTATATACCAGCCGCCAAACCCGGTTGAGGAAACGGAAAGCCCCTTCCACGCCCTGGTCGCTCCATTCCAGGTCTCTTTCCGGTGGCGCGGCAAACAGGATAAACAACCGGGCCGTATCGGCGCCGTACTTGGCAACGATTTCCTCGGGACTGACCACATTGCCCTTGGATTTGGACATCTTCGCGCCGTCTTTTAAAACCATACCCTGCGTCAACAGATTGGTAAAGGGCTCCTCAAAACCTACTAAGCCGGCGTCATAGAGCACCTTGGCAAAAAACCTGGAATAAAGCAGGTGCAGAATCGCATGTTCCACGCCGCCGATATATTGTTCCACCGGCATCCAGTAATCCACGGCCGCCCGTTCAAAAGCAACTTCCGTTGCGTGGGGGCTGCAGTACCGCAGGAAATACCATGATGAACAGATGAAGGTATCCATGGTATCGGTTTCCCTCTTCGCCGGCCCGCCGCAGGTCGGACAGGTGGTATTCACGAACGAAGGGCATTCTGCCAGCGGCGACTGGCCTGTGGGCTTGAATTCCACATCGTCAGGCAGCATAACCGGTAACTGTTCCTCGGGAACAGGTACAGTACCGCATTTATCACAATAGATGATGGGGATGGGCGCTCCCCAGTACCTCTGCCGGGAAATTAACCAGTCCCGGAGCCGGAAATTTACAGTACCCCGGCCTATTCCCTTTTCTTCCAAATATTTTATTATCTTATTCAGAGCTTCTTCGTTCGGCAAACCGTTAAAGGGCCCGGAATTTATCATAATACCTTGCGCTTCAAAAGCCTCTTCCATCACGGCAGGCGGTTCCGTTCCCTCCGGTACGATTACGGGCCTGATGGGCAAATTATATTTGGTGGCAAAATCAAAGTCACGCTGGTCGTGAGCCGGTACACCCATAACCGCCCCTGTACCGTAATCCATTAAGACATAGTTGGCTATGTACAAAGGAATTTTTTCGCCGGTCAACGGGTTAATGACATGGACACCGATAAAAAGGCCCTCTTTTTCATTATCCCCCGAAGTCCTGGCTATTTCGTTTAATGCCTGGGCCTTTTGCACAAACTCGGTGGCTACTGCTTCGTAGGCAGTACCCCTGGTCAGTTTTTCCACCAAAGGATGCTCCGGCGCAAGAACCATGAAGGTAACGCCGTATATAGTATCGGGTCGCGTTGTATAAACGGTGATTTCATCGTCCGTCTCGGCCACCTTAAACCGGACCTCGGCGCCTTCGCTACGGCCGATCCAGTTTTCCTGCATGATTTTTACCTTATCGGGCCAACCCTTTAACAGTTCAATATCTTTAAGCAATCGGTCTGCATAGTCGGTAATCTTGAAAAACCACTGAGCCAGTTCTTTTTTACCCACCTGGGCGCCGCAGCGTTCACAGGCCCCATTGACAACCTGCTCATTGGCCAGCACCGTCATACAGTCAGGACACCAGTTAACAGCCGATTTCTTTTTGTAGGCCAACCCCCGTTTATAAAACAGGAGGAAAAGCCACTGGGTCCATTTATAATAATCGGGCAGGCAGGTGGTAACCTCGCGTTCCCAGTCATAGCTAAAGCCCAGCCTCTTTAACTGGTTCCGCATGTTTTCTATATTGCTCAAAGTCCATCGGGCAGGCGGTACGCCATGCTTAATCGCCGCATTCTCAGCCGGCAGTCCAAAGGCGTCCCACCCCATAGGATGCAAAACGTTATAACCCTGCATGGTTTTAAATCTGGCGACCACATCGCCGATCGAATAGTTGCGCACATGGCCCATATGTAAATTCCCCGAAGGATAAGGGAACATTTCCAGCGCATAATACTTGGGCTTACTACGGTCATCCTTTACTTTGTGTAAACCCATGTCGTCCCAAATCTTTTGCCATTTAGTCTCAATTTCTTTAAATGAATATTTTTCTTTCACGACTACACTTCCCCCTATGCTGTAACGTTAACAGTTTAAACTCAGCAACACTGTAGTTAAGCTGTTTCTATATTTGCCGCATCCTGCAGGTTATATTCCTCGATGGCCATCTCACGAAGCTTGTATTTCTGGATTTTTCCGCTGGCCGTCATTGGAAACTCTTCGACAAATTTTATATACCGGGGGTGTTTGTACTGGGCGATACGCCCTTTGCAAAACTCCCTGACTTCCTCCTCCGTCATCTCCACCCCTTCGCGCAGCCTAATCCACGCCATAACTTCCTCGCCGTATTTAACATCAGGTACACCGACAACTTGCACATCCAGTATCTTGGGGTGGGTATAGAGAAATTCTTCTATCTCCCGCGGGTAAATATTTTCCCCTCCGCGGATAATCATGTCTTTCACCCGGCCGGTTATTTTGCAGTACCCGTTTTCATCCATGACAGCAAGGTCTCCCGTATGGAGCCATCCATCTTCGTCAATGGCGGCATGGGTCGCTTCCGGCATCTTGTAATAACCCTTCATTACATTGTAGCCCCTGGCGCAAAGTTCGCCCTGTACACCCCTGGGCACTTCTTCCCCCGTTTCGGGATTCACAATTTTCACTTCTACACCGGGAATACTCCGCCCCACGGTGGTCACCCTGAGTTCAATCGGGTCGTCTACCCTGGTCATGGTAATAGCCGGGGAAGCCTCTGTCTGACCGTAAGTAATGGTAACTTCCTTCATGCCCATCCGTTCCATAACCTGCTTCATCGTTTCAATGGGGCAGGGCGAACCGGCCATAATCCCCGTCCGCAGGGAACTGAGGTCATATTTGTCAAAATTGGGCAGGTTTAATTCAGCAATAAACATGGTTGGTACCCCGTGGACGGCCGTGCAGCGTTCCTTTTCGATAGTCTGCAGCACCTGCACAGGATTATAGGATACCAGCGGTACCATGGTGGCTCCTGATACAACGCAGGTCATGGTGCCCAGGACACAGCCAAAACAGTGGAACAGGGGTACCGGGATACAGAGGCGGTCCTTATGGGAAAAGTTCATGCAGTCGGCAACCGCTATGGCATTATTGACAATGTTTTTATGGGTTAGCATTACTCCCTTCGGAAAACCGGTTGTACCGGAAGTGTACTGCATGTTAATTACATCATCAGGGTCCAGGGAACGCTGCCTTGCATCCAGTTCCTCATCAGAAACCGATTTCCCCATTTCCATCATTTCATCCCATGAAATCATCCCCGGCGGACAGTTTTCACCGATGTAAATCACGTTTTTTAACAAGGGAAGCCGGGCAGATTTAAGTTCGCCCGGTTTACATTCTTGCAGTTCCGGGCATAATTCCGTAATCATGCCTGTATAACTGGAATCCCGCCAACCATCAATCAATATGAGCGTGGTGGAATCCGATTGCTTCAGCAGGTATTCCAGCTCAAAGACTTTGTAGTTAGTATTGACAGTCACCAGTACAGCACCCATTTTGCCGACAGCGAACTGACTGATCACCCATTCCGGTACATTAGTGGCCCAAATCGCCACATGGTCGCCCTTTTTAATTCCCAACTTCATGAAACCCTTTGCCGCCAGCCGGCAAACTTCGTTAAACTGGGCGTATGTATAACGCAACCCTCTGTCTGCATATACCAGAGCCTCGTTATCAGGATAGGTTTGGGCCTGTTTGTCCAGCAAATCTCCCACCGTAATATTCAGAATTTCATTTGGCTTGGTAATGTCTGTTCCACTCAACTACTTTGACCCCTTTCGTTTAAGTTCTACTTCCCCTAAACAAACCAAAAACCTTTCGCCCGCAAGGGACGAAAGGTTAACTTCCGTGGTACCACCCTAATTGGGAAACAGCAGTTTCCCCACTCGGCAGGATAACGGCCTGTTCCGGTATAGGCTACTGTTTTCACCTATACAACTCAGGAGCGAGTTCAAAGAAATTTCTTACTGCCTTGCACCCCCCGGCAGCTCTCTGAAAAGCAAATTCCTTTTACTACTCTCCGTCATCGACTTCTCTTTTCAAATGTATGTCAATTATTATAAGTTAAAGACCGGTAAAAGTCAATCGTTTAATAGCGGACAGATGCAGCAACTTCCGCCAGGTCTGCCTCTATATTATCAGCTTCCAGAACCTTTGAGAAGACCTCAATTATCTTCGGGTCGAACTGAATACCGCTGCCTTTGACAATGTCGGCCAAGGCGCTTTGTTTGCTATAACCCTTTCTATAGGGCCGGTCCGTAGTGATGGCATCAAAAGCGTCAACGACCGAAATAATTCGAGCCCCCAGAGGAATTTCTTCTCCTTTTAACCCGGCCGGATACCCACCGCCGTCATAATATTCATGATGGTATAAAACAATAGGAATTACTTCTTCCAGAAAAGGAACGGAAGAAAGAATGGTGGCGCCGATTTCCGGATGTTTTTTAATTTCCTTAAATTCAGCCGAAGTCAGCGGACCCGGTTTTTTGAGGATAATTTCACTTATCCCTATCTTGCCTATGTCATGCAGGATAGCAGCATAAAAAATATTCCGGATATCTTTTTCAGGCAGTTTCAATTCCCGGGCCACTGCAACGGCATAATTGGTTACCCGTTCTGAATGCCCTTTGGTATATGGGTCCTTTGCATCGATTGCAGCAGCCAAAGCCTGAATAGTATGGGTATATAGTTGGCTGATCTGCCGGTTAGCCTGAGCCAACTCCCTTGCCACCTGGGCATTGATATCGGCCATCGCTAAAAGTTTTTGCTGGTTTTCCCGCTCATTAATTAAAATTTTTGTGATAAATAAACAGCTTAACAGGTAAGCAACAACGATAAAAATGCCTTCAATAACGAGCAGTTCGACCTGACCGGACTTGTACCACGTTTTAAACCCGGGCCAGGAAGCTAGCAGATGCAGAGCAAGTGATACGGCCGCAGCATTAAAAGCGCCGGAACAGTTATATACCAGCCCCGCATAAATGGTGGGGATCCCATAAAAAAAGAACATGAACTCCTTGTAGGGTGTTGGCACAATAATAGAAAATACGCTTATAATAAGAAAAAAAACCAAAATGATCAAAAAAGAATACTTATTTTTTTTGAGTGCAGTTAATATGGAAATATCCCACAGACGCTGTTTTTTAAAACCGCTTGCCATTACACTTCTCCTTAAGTAATAAGAACTGTAAAGAAAATGATAATAATTATTCGACACCCACTGATTTTTTCCTTGCTACATTTCAATAATTTTTTTTAATTTTTTGGCAATTATGAAAATAGATTTCGGCCATTAATACATAAAAAGCCCCGCTTTCAAGCGAAGCTTATCGCACCGGCCAACCTGCAAATCTAAAAAACGCTTTTAAAAATCTACCACTTTCGCATCCGCCCAAAGATGTTCCAAATTATAGAAGTCGCGGTCTTCTTCCTGAAAAATGTGTACCACAAAAGTTCCGTAATCCATTAATATCCAATGGGCATCTTTCATCCCTTCGATCCGCAAAAAGTCAGCATCTTTTTCTCTTAGTTTATCTTTTATGTTTTCCGCAATTGCCTGTACCTGGGTAGAAGAATTTCCGCTGCAAATTAAAAAGTAATCACAAACGGGAGAAATATCTGTTAAGTCCAAAACCACAAGGTCCCTGGCCTTTTTGTCTTCCGCAGCCCGGATAGCCGCGTAAATCAATTCCTGAGTATTATCTGCCAAAACTCAATCCCCCTAAATAAATCTTGCTATTGTTATATTCTATGGAAAAAAAGGTAAACCTGTCAAGGGGTCTTCTGTCCCGCCCCGGAAAGTATAAGGGCATTACGGGCCTCGATACTTTTGGGATGAATAATTCCGTTTTTGGCGATGACATAATTCAAGGTGGAGTTAAGCCCGGCCAGCACGGCTGCGTCTAAATTTTTTGCCGCCAGCTCTCTTAGCCTGTCTACCCCTGGAAACTGGCGTCCCGGTTCTATCATATCAGCCACAAAAATGACCTTATCCAGTGTAGTCATATTTTCGTCTCCCAGGGTATGGCGGCGAATAGCGTTTAATATTTCTTCGTCTTGCACACCAAATTCCCGCCGGGCTATTTCCGCCCCCACTTTTCCGTGCAGCAGGTCAGGAACCTGCCTCTCCAAGAAATCAACTGACAGTTTAAACCCGGCGCTTAAATCCAGCAGTTCCAGGGCGCTTCGGTTCCTGGCACAATCATGTAAAACAGCAGCAATACGGGCCTTATCTAAGTCAATATGAAAACACCTGGCCATCTGTTCAGCCGTTTTTAACACGCCAATGGTATGACGAAACCGGTGGTCGTCCATCATCCGCCGTAGTTTTTCGAGGTCAATACCGTCAATCATGCTTCTCGCTCCCCATTAATGAACCATATATTAAACTATTTTACATGCAGGTAAACATTTCCTTTATTACAGGCAAAAAACCTCCATCTTAAAAGAAGGAGGTTTGGCAAGTAAGGCCCTATTGGGCTCCTTCGCCTCTGGGCTTGGCCTCATTAACAGTAAGAACCCGGCCATTAAATTCTTTGCCATTCATCTCTGCAATTAACCTGTCTGCATCTTCGTCTTCTACTTCTACAAATCCAAAGCCTCGCGACCTTCCGGTCTCGCGGTCAGTTATTATTCTACTGCCAACTACCTTACCGTGAGCGGCAAAAGCTTCCGCTAATTCTTCCGGCTTGGTAGCCCAAGGCAAATTTCCGACATAAAGGGTCCGCACCAAAACCTTCACCTCTCTTTCAATTTCTGCCACAACTGAAACAAAAACACTGGCCCAACCCTTGGTAGGATGTTGGTAGCCAAAAACGAGTTTTAATTTAAAAGGCACCTGGGTTCTTGAACCCAGGTACCTTTTTTAAAAACAGACAGCTGCCTGATACACCCACGTGGAACCTCGAGATTTGAAAACCCAAAACAATAAGTTTTTATGTCTTTTGTTTCTAGTAGTATTATGTTCAAAATGAATCACTATATGCTGTAAGTCTTTTGGTAAATTGCACAAATGTTACTAGATTTCTACGAACAAATTACCTGTACAGTTTATGCCTCTCGATGTATTTTTCCACGCATTCAGGGACAAGGTATTTAATAGGTTCACCATTTTTAATATAATGCCGTATATCCGTGGAAGAAATATCAATCCGGGGTATTTCAAAGGTAAAGATTCTACCCTGAAATGACGGCGGCAATCCTTCTATCTGCCTGCGCATTTCAGCTAAAGTATACCCCGGTCTGGTAGCTGCGGCAAAATAACACAGTTTCATTACTTTATCAACATTTTTCCAGGTCGTTATTTCCAACATGGCGTCGGCGCCGAGAATAAAATAAAGCTGCGTCCCGCTACCAAACAGTTCGTAAAACTTTTTTACAGTATCAACGGAGTAGGAAAGACCCTGCCGGTCCAATTCTTCCCTGGAAACCTCGAAATAGGGGTTTGACTCAACAGCCAAACGTACCATTTCGCAGCGGTGTTCTGCCTGAAGCAACTTTTCATGTTCTTTATGCGGAGGTTCTTTGGCCGGTATAAAAATTACTTTTTCCAGGCCAAACCGATGCCTGGCAAATTCAGCAATTATCAAATGGCCAAGGTGTATCGGGTTAAAAGTTCCTCCCATCAATCCAATTCTTCTTTCATTAGCTTGTATCATGCAAAATCAACCCCTGTTAATGACAGTTATAACAGGTTCCAGAGTATTACAGGCAAAAAGAAGCAACCAATTTCCTTACGAGAACCGGCAAGGGATATTAAGAAACAAGGTGATTTTCATGCTGAATATCCGGGACTATCTCGAGGATATCCACCATATTTTATCTGTCCAAAGCCCAGCCCAATTTAAAATGTTTATTTACCGGTATATGCCCAATGACCCACGGGCTCAATATCTGTTATCACTGGACCGAAATGAACTCAAGTTATATATGAACCGGCTCAAAAAGCAAATGCTCCCATGGATTGAGGAATCATTGGAAATTATGTCTGATGACCCTTTGCACTAATCCGGCCAGGGACGGTCGGTGGCCGCCGATTAACCCCTCACCTGTCCATTGCCAAAAATAATATACTTTGTTGTTGTTAACTCGGGCAGGCCCATGGGGCCGCGGGCATGGAGCTTCTGGGTACTGATACCGATCTCGGCACCGTAACCGAACTGGAAACCGTCGGTAAACCGGGTGGAAGCATTGACATAGACAGCCGCTGCATCGACTTCCTCCGTAAACCGGCGGCTCTTATTGTAATTGTTGGTAATAATGGCCTCTGAATGCTTAGTCCCGTATTTATAGATATGGTCTATTGCTTCATCCATATCCCGCACAACTTTTACGGCCAGAATCAAATCAAGAAATTCTGTATAATAATCTTCTTCTGTGGCGTCTTTAACCCAGGGAACAATCGCTTTTGTTTTTTCACAACCCCTGATTTCCACATTATATTCATCCCTCAATTTGTTGAGCAACGGCGGTAAAACTTTATCGGCCACCTCTTCGTGCACAAGCAGTGTTTCCATGGCATTGCAAACGCCGGGCCGCTGTGTCTTGGCATTAATAACGATATTCATGGCCATATCCAGGTCGGCTTCATTATCGATATATACGTGACAGTTGCCTACCCCCGTTTCAATAACAGGTACCGTGGCATTTTGTACCACCGTTTGAATCAGTCCCGCTCCGCCGCGGGGAATGAGGATGTCAATGTATTCGTTTAATTTAAGCATGACATTCACGGCTTCCCGATCGGTGGTTTCAATTAACTGGATAGCGCCCGCAGGAATACCGGCAGAAGTGGCGGCATCAGCAATAATTTCAGCTATCCGCTTGTTAGAATTGAAAGCCTCTGATCCGCCTCTTAACAAAACGGCATTTCCCGTTTTCAGACACAGCCCCGCCGCGTCTACTGTTACGTTGGGCCTTGCTTCGTAGATCAAGCCGATAACCCCTACCGGCACTCTGATTTTACCTATCTGAAGTCCATTGGGCCGTTTCCACATATGAATAACTTCTCCAACGGGGTCCGGCAGAGCGGCAATAGCCCTTAATCCATCCGCCATTTCCTTAACTCTGTCGTTGGTTAGCAACAGCCTGTCCAAAAGGGCCGTGGACAGTTTCTTTTCACGGCCGGCCTGCATATCAATGCTATTGGCTTCCAAAATGTCATCCGTTCTGGCTTCCAAAGCATCTGCCATAGCCATCAAAGCCTTGTCTTTGACAGCCGAAGACAGATGGCCCAGTTTGCGGGCCGCCTCTTTTGCCTTTTGGGCCTGAGCAATTACCTTTTCTTTTACCATCACACTTCTCCCCCTAAATACATATTACCAGGTTATCACGGTGAATTACCTCATCGTAGTCTTTATAACCCAAGATGTTTTCAATATCTTTTGTTTTGGCGCCTTTTATCTGCATAAGATGGTTATGGTCATAGTTCACAACGCCGCGGGCTATCTCTTCTCCTGTAGTCCTGGCCAGACTGACGGTATCACCGGCCAGAAAATCGCCCTGTACATCGACAATTCCGGAAGGCAACAGGCTTTTCCCTTCATCAATCAATGCCTTGCACGCGCCTTCGTCAATGACTATTTTACCTTTTACAGCGGAACCGAAAGCAATCCATTTTTTCCTGGTTTGCAGCCGGTTGTGTTTGGGCAGAAACAGGGTGCCGATTTCTTCCCCTTTCACAATATCTGAGAGAACCTGCCTCCTGCGTCCATGGGCAATAATAACAGGTACTCCGGAGGTCATGGCCAGTCTGGCGGCGTGAATTTTGGTGGCCATGCCGCCGGTCCCTAGGTCAGACCCGGCACCGCCCGCCAACTGTTCTATGGCCGGCGTAATTTCCTCTACCACATTGACAAGTTGGGCATGCGGGTCGGTCTTCGGATTACCTGAATACAGGCCGTCAATATCTGATAAAATCACCAACAGGTCCGCGTTAATAAGACTGGCCACCATGGCAGACAATGTATCGTTATCACCAAAACGTATTTCCTCTACGGCTACCGTGTCATTTTCATTAATAATAGGCAGCACATTCATTTTCAAAAGAGCGCTTAAGGTATTCCTGGCGTTGGAAAACCTCTTGCGGTCCATCATGTCTTCACGGGTCAACAACACCTGGGCTACGGTGCCGCCATACTCGGCAAACATTTTTTCGTACATATGCATGAGAATTCCCTGACCCACAGCGGCTACAGCCTGTTTTTCGGGAATGGACCTGGGCTTTTTGCCCAGTCCCAGGCGGCCCATTCCGGCCCCTACAGCGCCTGAGGAAACCAGGAGCACCTCTTTTCCTTGATTCCTCAGATCCTGCAGCTCCCTTACCAATTGTTCCATCTGCCGCAGGTCCAGCTTTCCTGTATGGTGGGTTAACGTGCTGGAGCCGATTTTCACCACTATTGTTTTGGCGTCCTGAAAATTCCTGAAACTCTTTATGCCGGTTTCCATCTCTGGTCACTCCGCTTTTACAGATTAGGCTATCTGTACTAGTTGGGCAGTTCTATCTGAGGTTTGGTCTTTGAAGGCCGGTATAACAAAATGACGTGCCCGATAAGCTGAATGAGATGAGCATCCGTTGCGCTGGCCACCCTTTCAGCTATCCGGTCGATCTCTTCGGCGCAATTGTTTAAAACCCTTATTTTGATTAATTCACGGGCCTCCAGGGCATCATCGATTTGCTTAATAACATTGGGCGCCAAAGCGCCTTTGCCAATCTGAATGATGGGGTCTATGCCGCTTCCCATGGCTCTCAGAAAACGCTTGTGTTTACCTTTCAGGTCCCGTGTACTAGCGTCATTCATCTACGCTAGCCGCACCTCCTTGCATTCCTGTGAGGAAATTTCTTTCCCCAATTAATACCTATTATTATAGCACAATTTAATAAATAAAACACAGAAATAAAACAAAAGTTGAAAAAAGCAGGCTGAAAACCTGCTTTATCACCCAATTTTTCTCATATCATCCCGGTCCTTCCGGGTTTTGCGGCGCCGGTTTTCGTAACCGGGCTCTCCTTTTTTCCAACCGCTGTTCATTTTGCTTCGCTCAATGACTAAATTTTCTTCCTTGATGACGAAGTCATTCCTGGCAGTACAATAGTACGTACGGTCTCCCTGCCTGCAGTTGCCACACTCCAAGCAATCCATTGAAAAGTTATACCTCCATTCAAGCGACTATCTTCTAAATAACATATTCAAATTCCAGGTCTTTAATACGTACAACATCACCGTCCTTGATGCCTCTCTTTCTAAGTTCGTCTTCTACGCCCATCCTGCGCATGATCTGTTGAAAACGCTTGACGGCTTCCTCGTTTTCAAAATCAGTCATGGCAAAATGTTTTTCGACTTCCCTGCCTTCAACCACATAAACACCATCTTCATATCTAACGGTAAACCTTGGCGCTTCGCTTACCTTGGTAACTTTCAAATGTTCTACCTGAGTGGGAGCATCGGTAAGTTCATCCAATAGTTCGGCCAGTCTGTACACAAGAGGCTTTACCCCTTCAGCAACTGCGGCAGACATGGGAAATATTTCGTGCTTATCCCCTAAATACCCCTGTAAGCGGGCCAGGTTTTCTTCCGCTCCGGGCAGGTCCATTTTATTGGCAGCAATGACCTGGATCCGTTGGGCTAACTCTTTGTTATATAATTGTAATTCGTGGTTAATCGTTTTGTAGTCTTCAATGGGGTCCCTTCCTTCGGAACCCGATATATCAAGTACATGCACCAAAACCCTGGTTCGCTCGGTGTGGCGTAAAAAATCATGACCTAAGCCGGCCCCGGCGTGGGCTCCTTCAATAAGGCCGGGTATATCAGCCATGACAAAACTTTTACCTTCGTCAACAAAGACCACTCCCAGATTGGGGACCAAGGTAGTAAAATGGTAATCGGCTATTTTGGGTTTAGCCGCCGAAACTACCGAAATTAACGTGGACTTACCGACATTGGGAAAACCTATCAGGCCCACGTCGGCCAAAACCTTAAGCTCCAATTCCACCCAGCGTTCTTCACCCGGTTCGCCCTTTTCCGCAAAAGCAGGAGCCTTATTCTGGGCCGTAGCAAAACGGGCATTGCCCCGTCCGCCGCGACCGCCCCGCGCTATGACGGCAGTCTGCCCGTGTTGGGTGAAATCGGCCAGGAATTCTCCTGTTTCCGCGTCTTTAACCACCGTCCCCACGGGAACCCGGACGATAAGGTCCTCGGCATTTTTCCCATGCATGTTTTTTCCGCCCCCGTGTTCTCCACGGGCAGCCTTATAATGGCGCTGGTAGCGGAAATCCACCAGTGTGCGTAAACCTTCATCAGCCTGGAACACGACATTGCCGCCCTTTCCCCCGTCGCCGCCGTTGGGCCCTCCTTCGGGGACATATTTCTCCCGCCGAAAAGCAACAACGCCGTTTCCCCCATCGCCACCTTTTACATAAATCTTCGCCTGATCATAGAACATCATCAAATCCCCTATCTAATTTCAATTATATTGACAAATTTGAGCCTGTCAAACGTTAATTGACGTGCTACTAAAGATTTCTCTTCCGTTTAAAAGGTTCCTGCCGAACCCGGTAAAAGCTTTATTGCAAAAGTCGAGTAATAGCCTCACTGACAGGTTCGAACAGTGTCTCAACAACCGTAGAAATATTCGGTACCGGCAGCCTCAGGACTGCCAGGAAGCTGAATAACATGGCCGCCAGCATTAAAGTGCCAAACACAGCCAGCACCCGCCATTGTTTCTCCCTGATCAGGGGCGGGACTTCATAAGCTATTATCAGGATAAAAATTGAAATTAACAGCGGAATCAAATCTTGTCCTCCCAGAAAATTTCATAGAATTGATTATTTTATCGTAAAAGGATCCGAGATGATATTCGTTCTCCTGACCTTTCCCTCAACTTTAATGGTTACCGGTAAATCAGGGTAAATATCATACCAGTCCTTTTCAATTTCCCGCCAATAATCGGGGTACCGGCGGTGAATGGAGACACCAAACCCGAAAACATCTGCTCTCAGTTTTTTCTGGGCCTTTCGGAGGGTTTTCCAGGCCAGTCCTTTCACTGCGCGGGAAAAGGTGGCATTTAATTTTTTCAAGACCTTTGGGTCCCCTACCTGTACATCTCCATCTACTTCCCCAATATTGGCCTCCGCATAAATGTTGACTTCCATGACTATACGCCCATTTTTTATAATAGGTTTAAAGCGGCTGTCGGAACTTATCTGCAGAAAGGACAGTTTTCCCTTGCCATTCTCTGCACTTGCAGGAATAATGCCGCCCTGCGCCTTTCCCAGAATATACAAAAACCCCTTGGTTTCCTCGGGCGTCAATCTGCCCACCATTTTTTCCCCGCGGAACACGGCCAAACCATCCAGGGCTATCGTCTGCCGGGGCTCCATCTGCTTTCTCTGGCTGCCGGCAGCTTCCGAGGAAGCAATGGTTCTCACCATGGGAGCTACAGCATCCCAGCCCGGTTCCAGGAGCGCTTGGGTAAATAAATTTAAATCCACGGGATAGGATTCCGAGACCAGGGGGCTGGTCTTGGTTAGAATTTCCGTAATTTCATTGGTGAGGGTTTGTTCAAGTTCCGGCATATTTGCCAAAATGGTCCGGGCATCCTCCTTTCCGACAAGAACCCAGTTTCTGAGCCGGATATCTTTGTGCCGCTGCAGGTAATCAAGGATATCGCCGATACCCTGGCGGGCTGTTTTCTGTCCGATCAATATGATATCACTGTGGTATAAGACAAGGGTCCGCGGAGCCCGATGAGTCATATTCCGCTCAGCATCGTAAAGAGTATTGCCAACTTCGGCAACCAGCCAATCGGGGTTTTTTTCTTCCGCCGGCTGCTGCCTGCCGCCCAACTGGCGGGACCTGACCACCAGGGCGCTGGTCCGGTATTTCTGCCGGTTACCCTCTTTAAACCGGTCTATCCCCAGGGCGGAAACAATGGATAAGTCCTCCACTTCCCGCCGGCTCCAGCACCCGCCAGTAAATATCATAGTAAAAATCAGAATTACTGTAACAACAATTTTTCTAGGCATTCCGCCGACCACCCCTCATTCTGATTGTTGCTACCAGCAACAAAAACGCCGGAATGAAAAGTTCAAACACAAAGGCATATATGGGAAAAACCTTCGATATAAAATCTACCAGTTCCCGGGAATTTCCAAACATCGATACAGAGAAAACCAGGGTGATAATACCCATCGGATAAACCAGCGGCCGTTCATTTTCCACTTTAAAAAACTGGGCGCAGGCCAGGACCGCCGCCAGGTAAAAAACCGCCACCTTGATGGTAATGCCGGCCACCCAGACAATTACGATAACCGCTTCCACCCTTTCCAAAAACTCCCCCAGGCTTATGTATTTAGCCAGTTCCAGAGTTGGAAACATAAAATGGGAATCCTGTAGAGATCCAAAAACCATGGTGCTGGCCATAATCAAAGCACCCAGGATAATCGCTATAAGAAGAACAGCAATAATTAATGTGTTTCTGGCTTCTTCGGATTTATTCAGGTACGGCAGCAACATCAGGATCACCGCCACTTCACCCCGCCAGGCGCTTGGCGTCAACGAACCGAGAATAACAGGCTTAATACCTCTTTCCAGCACCGGCAGTAAGTTGCCCGGGTTCATTTCGCCAATGTTGAGGGTAATTATTATAAGCAAGACCCCGATAAAAAGCGGAAACACAAACTGGTTCATCCGTACTACTACTTCAAACCCGTTCCTCACCGCGGAAGCCGCCAGCATTACTACCACAATATTAAAAACCAGCAGCGGCGTTTCCGGCAAAAAGGCGGTAACCAGAAAATCGCCAAACTCCCTGACTATAATGGCATTAACATGGAGAAAAAAAATAAAGTAAAGCAGGCCGATTGTTTTCCCCAAAACAGGGCCCACCAATTGCGGCGCATATTCAATAATGGTTTGATCGGGGAAATACAAACCCAGTCTGGCACAAACCAGGGACACGGTAACGCCAAAGCCTGTGGCCAAAAAGAATACGGAAATCCAGCCATCTCTTCCGGCCGTCTCGCTTGTTATAGCCGGAACAAACAGGAACGCCGTTGCTGAAACTACGGTTACCAGCAAAAAAAGCATCTGGGTACTGGCTATTTTTTCGTCTTTCAAAATCACTGTGGTTTCCTCCTGGCAATTTTACGTGAAATACGATTTTCATTATTTTCGTTTCTTTTTCTTTCTTCCGGCGCCTTCGGCTTTTGGCCGTATTTCTGGCGCGCCGCGTCTTTATAGCCGTACGTCCGGGGCCGAACAAACATGGACCACCAGGGCGCCCGGAAAAACATATCCTTCAGGTCGCGCAAACTGGTAGGGGCCAGCGGGGAAATATACGGAATACCAAAAGACCTCAGGGCGCATAAATGGATCAAAATGGCCAGTAACCCCGTCATGATGCCGAATAAACCCAAAAAAGCAGCCAGAACCATCAGGGTAAACCTCAGAATTCGAATGGAAAATGAGCCTGAATAAGACGGCAGCGTAAAGGAGGCTATCGCCGTCAGCGCCACTACAATAACCATAGCCGGTGATACCAGGCCCGCTGTTACAGCCGCTTCCCCAATTACCAGAGCGCCAACAATACTGACCGCCTGACCGATAGTTTTGGGCAGCCGGACGCCCGCTTCCCTCAACACTTCAAAAGTACCTTCCATTAAAATGGCCTCCACAAAAGCCGGAAAAGGCACCCCTTCCCTGGCGGCGGCAATGGAAATCAGTAGAGGGGTGGGTAGCATTTCCTGGTGGTAAGTAACTATGGCTATGTAAAAAGCCGGTAGCAGCAGTGCACTATTAAGCGCTCCAAAACGGATCAGTCTTATAAAGGTGGCAAAAGGCCATCGTAAGTAGTAATCTTCACTGGCCTGCAGCATCTGCGGAAAGGTTACGGGAAGCAGCAGGACAAAAGGAGTAGTATCAACCAGAATGGCCACCTGCCCTTCCAACAGCCCCCCCGCCACTTTATCAGGTCGCTCCGTAGAATTTACCGTTGGGAAAATCGACAGAGGGGCATCCTCAATGAACTCTTCAATATAACCACTCTCCAGGATGCCATCCACCTTGATCCTCTTTAACCTTTCTTTGACCTCCGCCACTATTTTCTCATTCACTACCCCGTCTATATATGAAATGCATACGGCTGTGTTGGTCAGGGTACCGATTTTAATTGTCTCAAATTTTAAGCGGGGCGACTTAATCCGCCGCCTGATCAGGGTAATATTGGTCTGCAGACTTTCTGTAAATCCTTCCTTGGGCCCGCGCACCACCGATTCCGTTTCCGGTTCCGTGACTGCCCGCTGAACCCAGTTCTGCGTTGAAACAGCAAAATAATTGTCCAGGCCGTCTACCAGTAAAACCGTTTCGCCGGTAAGTACGGCTGCCAACAGGTCCTTCATGTTGTTGGAAGTTTTTACTTCCGTAAAGGCCAGCAGTTCTTCAGCAAAAACATCTTTGTTCTGCAAGGCAGGTCCTTTGTTTTTCAACTGGACCGCGTCATACATAAAGGTCTTGACCATGTCGTCTGTTAGCATCTTTTTGTTGACCAGCCCGTCAATATAAGCCATAGCTGCTTTCACCGAAGGCGTGGTCCCAACCACAAACTCCCTGAGGACAAAATCGCTGCACCGGTCAAAAGCTACCCGCAAATAACTGATATTTTCTTCTAAATTGGCAGAAAGACTGACCTTTTCCAGTTTATCATAGGATATACTTTTTTCCGGCGCCGGTTTGGCAAATATTCTTTTTAGTATCCGTTTCCACTTTTTCAGCATTATTTACACCTGCCGTTATTTATGATGCCCATGTCTACCAAATTCATTCTATAAAAGGCAACTTATGCCACAAAAACATAAATAATCTAAAATTACCAGGGGCATAATTAAATTTAAACCCTGTGGTTTAAAAATTAGGTGTGAGGGGAAGACATAAATGTTCCGGTTGTTAAAACATATGGCTAAACAACTTGTAAAAAACAAAAACAACAACCAGTCTTCTGAGGCGAAAGAAAAGCTGGTTCCTTTCCCTGCAGTCAGAAAAAACCTGACCTGGTTCAAACAAGTTTTAAATGATTCTGATGACCTCATTATCCGGGAATTCAGCAATGCCGACCTGGCGGGCATTGAAGGAGCCTTGCTGTACCTGGAAGGCATGGTCAACAACGACATAGTAAATAATGTCCTGTTGCCGGCCCTTTTGCGGGATGATATCCTGATCCACAGCCTGGGAGAAACAGAACCGGCCATCCGCAAGGACCAGATTGATAAAGAAATAGTGCCTGTAGGCGGCAGCAAATTGGTTGATGATTTGCATGCGGCCCTTTTGTCGTTGATGTCTGGAGATACCTTGGTATTATTGGAAGGAATCTGTCAAATTTACGTCTTTGAAACCAAAGGCTGGAAAGAAAGGGAAACGGCCGAGCCACACTCTGAACGTATTGTCCGCGGCCCGCAGATTGCTTTTGTAGAAAAATTAACCATTAATATGGCCTTGATCAGGCGGCGCTCCCGAAACCCAGAAATAACTTTCAGAAAAATGAACATCGGCAACGAATCTAAAACTGATATAGCTGTTGTTTATCACCGGAAAAAAGTTCGGCAGCAGGTGTTAAATGAACTGCTCCACCGGATTAACAGCTTAAACATAAACAACCTGCAGGATTCAGGTATGCTGGAAGATTATATCAAGGATAATCCCCTTTCCTTTTTCCCGCAATTACAATATACGGAAAGGCCCGATAAAGTAGTGTCCAGTATCATAGAGGGCAGAGTCGGCATTATTGTGGATGGTTCTCCCATGGTCCTGCTGGCGCCGGCGCCTCTGGCCGTTTTTTTTCAAAGTGCCGAAGATTATTATGAAAACTGGCAGTTTGGCACCATTATCAGGTGGACCCGTTTCCTGGCTGCTTTTATTTCCACAAGCCTGCCCGCCCTTTATATAGCGATTATTTCTTATCACCCGGAACTGCTGCCCATGCGCCTTGCTTTTTCTATAGGGGCAACACGCCTGACGGTGCCTTTTCCGGCCTTTGTGGAAGCTTTGCTGATGGAATCTATTCTGGAACTGTTGCAGGAAGCCAGCATCAGATTGCCCCAGCCGGTAGGCCAAACTATCGGCATTGTCGGCGGTCTGGTTATCGGCCAGGCAGCCGTCCAGGCAGGAATCATCAGCCCGATTATGGTTATCATTATTTCCATTACAGCCATTAGTTCTTTTGTCCTTCCGGCATATAACTTTAACCTGGCCACCAGGCTCATCAGGGTGCCTTTTATTTTATCCGCCGTATTCCTTGGCTTTTACGGTCTGGTCCTGGCCTGGTTAACCACCCTCGCCCATCTGTGCCAGTTAAAAACTATGGGCGCCAGTTATATGGAAGGTATCACACCATTCAGCAAGAAGTCCCTGGATACCATTATCAGGACTCCCAAGCGGTTAACGGGCAAATGAACGGATAATCCCCAAGCCTTGGATAAAAAGGAGTGCAAGTTTCATGCGGAATAACAAAGTAATTACGAAGTGGCAGTGGTTTAGCGCTATCATTTGTAGTGTCATAGGCACCCACATACTTGTACTGCCACGTTTGGTGGCCCAGGTTTCTGAGCAGGATAGCTGGATTACTTTTTTAACTGCAGGCCCCGTTACCTTGCTGAGCGCCTTCAGTTACTATTATGTTTCTGCAAAGTTTCCCCAAAAAAACCTTTTTCAATATTTGCCCCGGGTTTTGGGGAAATTTTGGGGCCATGTAATAACATTAGTAACACTAATTTACATTCTGCTCTATCTGGGCTTATCTACCCGGATGTTCGCCGACGGGATCAAGACTTACCTGTTAGAAAGTACTCCTTTGGCCATTATTACTTTTTCTTACATACTGGCAGTTGCCTATCTGGCCAAAGGAGGGGTTGCCGCCATGTGCAAGGTCTTTGATATCCTTTTACCGGGTATAATTTCAGGGGTGCTTCTGGTCATTATTCTGCCAATGAAGGAAGCCGACTGGGGACACCTGCTGCCCATTCTCCCCGAAGGCATAGGGCGGGTGTTTGCGGGCGTGCCGGTAGTCATGCAAGCCTTTATCGGCTGCAGTCTGATAGGATTTTTTATGCCTTTTACCAAAAACCCAAAAACATCCCTTCCCCTGTTGAGCGGTCTTGTTTTGTCTATCTTATTACTAACCTTTTTGATGATAACCATATCTACATATTTCGGAACCGAAGAATTAAAACACAGTCTATACCCCGTTTTGTCCATGGCCCGGGGAGTACAGTTTCCCGGCTCGCTAATTGAGAGAATGGATACCTTTTTTACATTGGTTTGGGTGCCTATTTCTTATTCCACCACAGTGGTACAATTCTATATTGCCGCAACCGGCATCTCGGGATACCTGCCAAAAATTAAAGAAACGGCGATATATTTGGGGCTGGCCGTTTCCATAATCATAATATCTTCAAGTCCTAAAAACGTATTACAAAATTTATCTTTAAATTTTTATACAGATTTTGTGGGGATTCTTATATTTTTCGCCCTGCCGCCGGTAATGGTATTGGTTACCTTTATAAAAGGAGCGAAAAGCAAATGAAAAAAAATGCCTTCGTAGCTATAGCGATGCTTTTTACACTGCTTTGTTCCGGATGCTGGGATATGCGGGAAATTGAGCAAAGGGGCTACATTATAGGATTGGCTCTGGACACCTATCAGGATTTGCAAGACACCCTCACACCCGTGCAAAAAATGCGTCCGCAGTCGGGCAAAAAAAAATACGTCATGACCGCTCAAATCCCAATTTGGAAACTGGGCCAGCCGATCGCGGGTGGGGCAGGAGGCGGCGGTGTCGGAAAACAGAAAGCAACCTGGAACCTGTCTGTGGAAGGTAATTCCCTCATGGAAATGAACAGGGAACTGGCTACCCGTTCAGCATACCCGCCCTTTTATGATGATATGGTTGCCGTAGTGATCAGCCAGGACTTAGCCCGGCAAAATATCGTACCTTTTTTGGATTTTATGTTGCGGGACATTGAATTTCGCCCTGCAGTAAGATTATTTGTGGCGGAAAAAAAGGCGAGGGATATCCTCTCCGTGATCCCGCAAATAGAGAGTTATTCGTCTCAGTACCTGTGGGGCATATCACAGAATAACTACAAAACGGGGCGTATGCTGTTTAACGTAACTTTAGGCGATATTTCCGAATATCTTTATGCCGATCAGGATTTTGCCCTTCCCCTGGTCAGAAATGCCAGAAATGAAATAAAAAATGCCGGCGCTGTGGTTATCAGAAAAAACAAAATGGTGGGACAACTGAACGAGCTCGAAACAGCAGCCCTTAACATGGTTAATAATAACTTCAAAGGGGGCGTGGTTACTTTTACGTGTCCCGATCATCCAGAGGAAATCATTACCTATGAGGTCCGGCAGGCCAAAACACTGATTTGCCCGGAAATCAAAAAAGGCCGTTTCCATTTTCGGTTAGAAACGTACCTGCAAGGGAATGTGGCAGAAATAGAGTCTGCCAGGTTTCGCGACGCAGGCTCCCAGGCATTTCTGGAAAAAGTCAGCGCCGAAGTAAGTAAAACCACGGAAACAAATATCAGGCATACCCTGACCAGGCTCCAGAAATATAAGGCCGATGCCGCACAGTTAATTACTCAGGTAAAACAGAAAAAGTACAAGGCATGGAAAAAGACAAAAAGCGAATGGCGGGATAAATACTTTCCCCTCGCAACCTTTGATATCCAGGTAAAAGCACAGGTACAATACATCGGCACCACAAAATGAAAACGCCTTTGGCAAAGCCAAAGGCGTTTCGTGTACAAACATACCTTCATTGATTATTGAGATACAGCCTGCGGATATACACTGACCTGTTTTTTATCTTTGCCTTTACGCTCAAATTTTACTACGCCGTCAATAAGTGCAAAGAGAGTATCGTCTTTGCCCTTGCCGACGTTATTCCCCGGATGAATTTTGGTCCCCCTTTGGCGAACCAGGATATTCCCGGCAGTTACAACCATGCCGTCATGACGCTTAACGCCCAGATACTTGGGGTTAGAATCACGGCCGTTACGGGAACTGCCGACTCCCTTTTTATGAGCAAACAATTGTAGATTTAACTTGATCATGAGGTCCACCTCCTCTTTTTCAACTGAACATAATCGCCATAGTCCCTGACCAGTTCCTCCAAGCCCATAACCATTGACCCCAGCAAGGCGTCTATCTGGCCCTTTCGCCGGTCATCCAGAGCCAGACTGCCATCTGGTGCAGTGGGCAAAACCAACCGTAACCAGCCGTCGTCAACGGACAATTCTGCGGGCTGTACCTGCAAATAATCGGTAATACCGTTAGCCGTAGTTATGGTTAAAACAGAAACGGCACAGCAAATTAAATCGTATTTTTCAATTCGGTCAGGCCCCAGGCCATGCCCTTTAGCTTCAAAGCCGATTACCTGGCCCAGGTTATTATAAAAAACATCCACATTAATCATAAACCAAACCTGATTAAGCCTCGATTTTCTCTACCACTACCTTGGTATAAGGCTGGCGGTGTCCGGCCTTTCTACGGTAGTTCTTCTTGGGCTTATATTTGAAAACAATGATTTTCTTGCCTTTAGTTTGTCCCAAGACCTTGAAAACTACTTTAGCGCCTTCTACCAGGGGAGTACCCACTTTCAGGTCTCCATCTTTGCTAACGGCAAGCACTTCCTTAATCTCCAGGGTTTCGCCCTCATTAGCGTTGAGTTTTTCTACCAGGAGCACATCTCCCTCCTTAACCCTGTACTGCTTGCCTCCAGTCGCAACGATAGCGTACATAGCGACACCTCCCTTACTGTACTCGCCGATTCCAGGCACGCAAAGCGTTTTGGAAAAGCCTGCCTCGAGCGGTTTTCAGGCACAAGCCGCCTAATGTGCCTACAATACAACATTTTAAATGAAGTAGCTGGCTTTGTCAAGGCTGTTAAATTGGCTGTGCGCCGGAATACGGAGGACGCAAAATGTTCACAAAACGTTCACAAAATGTTCACGAAGTGGGCATATATCATAGCTAAACTTTAATCAAGCCAACTAAAGAAAAGGAGCTGGAAAGATGAACAATCAAATAATAGTATCCACAGAAAAAACCGAAAAAATAAGAATTAGGCCTGCTGTATTAACCAAGTTTGTGACAAACATAACATTCAGAGCGGTATGCCAGTTTTTTATAATAGGCGTAATGATTTATGCAGGGTGGAACTTCTATGGTTTTTATGAATATCTTCGAGGAAATGGTGAAATTCTTGCCCCATACCGCCCACCGGTTGTCGAGGCATTTTTACCCTTTGCCGCGGTTGTTGCTTCAAAGGTGATGTTTGTAACTGGAGAAATTGATTCCGTCCACCCAGCGGGACTGGTAATATTCATAGCAATTTTATTGACAGCGTGGATATTCAGGAGGGGTTTCTGTTCATGGATTTGTCCTATTGGAACCTTGTCCGAATACCTGGGCAAGTTAGGTCAAAAAGTAATGGGTAGAAACCTAATGATGCCCAAATGGCTGGACATACTTTTGCTGGTTTTAAAGTACGTGACATTGCTGGTGATACTAAAGTTACTCCTTTTTCTACCAACCACCGAGGCGGAAATTTTTATGCAGACACCATTTTACAAAATCAGCGACATCAAAATGTTAGAATTTTATTTGAATATTGGTCTGGTAGGTATTTTGGTTATTATCATTCTTATGTCTTTGTCCTTTTTGTTTAAAACCTTTTGGTGCAGATATTTATGTCCCTATGGTGCACTCCTTGGTATCATCGGTATATTTAGTCCGGTTGTTTTAAAGAAAAACAATAACAGTTGTATCAAGTGCAATAAATGTAACCAAGTCTGTCCAAATAAAGTAAATATAAAAGAAAAAAATCAAATTGTAATTTCTACCGAATGTATAGGATGCACCTCATGCGTCTCCACCTGCCCCCAACCGGATACATTGAAGTTTACGGCGTTCGGGCAACTGCAGGTTAGCCCCTTGGTATATTCTGTTGGTGTACTAGCAGTATTTTTCGGAGTAATTGTTATTGGAATGCTTACAGGACACTGGGAATCCAGTTTGGACATATCTGATTTTAAATCACTATACCAGCAGATGTTGGGAGGGTTCTAGTAAAGTGAATAGTAAAATGAAAAGGAAGGGCATTGTTTTTTCAATAATATTGGTGATCTTAGCCGCACTGTATTTAAGTCTTGCACAATATTTTGATGTCGTGGAAGCAACCAAAACCCTTATCGCCGGTAATACGGAAGTAAGCGTTTGCGCCTCATGCCATAATTTAGGCATGTATCTTAAAATGCCCAGAGAAACTCTTTGCAGTAGCTGCCACGAATACCGGTGGTCCGCAACTTCTGAATATGTTCATGAAAAGCACGTCCAGGAACAGAACTTTGACTGCAAATTCTGCCATTCTGAACAGGAAAATATAAACCAGGAACCAATCAATATAGATGAAGTTACCTCCTACATAACCAAATATTTGGACCAAAAATTCCCCGGAGATTGGCAGGTATCCGGAACTACTCTTCAAAAAGGTTCCTATATAGAAAACGGTAACTACAGAATTGCAAAAGAAGTTGCCGGTCTCTACAAGGGCAGCATGGTCTCAATTTATGTCGGCCAGACCAGGATTTCCAGTTCTGTTACCGATCCAAGCGGCAGACCGCTATTAGCCGGTTATCCTACGCCGGATACCGTAGCCCAGGTCATGAAAAGTGGTAAAGCGGTACTGACAAATACTTCTTCAATAGGGATAATCACTTACCAGAAAATATTTATGCCGATCAAAGCAAAAGGAAAAACCGTTGCAGTTATGAGCGTTTCCATTGTCCAGTGATAAAAGCCTTTGGCACAATACACCGTTACCAGCCACTGATTTTTCCTCTTATCGGCAGGTATGGCCAAAACAACGTAGAAATTGAAATAATTAATACACCCTTACTTACAACCGGACAAGGAGTGAAACATATGCTTACCGAAGAGATTAAAATTCCTGCCGACGGTCGACCCATCGAAGCCTTTACCATGTACAAAAAAGCAAAACCCGACAGAGCCTTCCTGATTTTACCGGGCCGGGGCTACACTGTTAATCATTTTCTGCTGGACTTCCTCTGGCGCATGGCCGCCGAACAGGGCTTCTTCGCCGTCAAAGCCGAGTACAGAGGTTACACTTACAGGCACCTGGGCCAACCTTACGACCATAACCATGCCACCAATGATGCCCGCTTTGTGCTGGATTACCTGGCCAGCCTGGGTTATGAAGCAGAAAATACCGTATTATGCGCCAAATCTTTGGGCACTATAGCGACGTGCAACCTGGTGGTCGAACATAACAGGCGCTTTCATAAAGTTATCCTGCTTACTCCTGTGTTATATGTAAATAAAAATGACGGTGTTTTCCCGGCCTGGGTAGAGTTCAATGAAAAAGTTAGACAAGCCTATCTTGTTTTTGGCAGTAATGACCCCTATTGTGACCAGACAACAGCCAGGACGACTTTTCCCACCGCCCGGATCGATTGTTACGAGGGCGCAGACCATGGGCTGCACCTGGTCGGCAATTATGCGGAAACAATAGAGATTAACCGGCAGATAATCGAGAAAGTCAAAGATTTTGTTAAATAGGAACGCTGCACGGTGCCGCTGTGGAGGTAAAACACACGTTGCTCCGAGGCTACGTCTTTCCAATCAAGGAAGGGTGGGTGGGGTCCTCCGTTACCGGGAGCTTGGTGCTGCAAAACCTGGCCCGGCAGGCAGTGTTCCCGAACTCGATGGCTCATATTGCATTTCTAATAAGTTAGGCCGCCTCCCGTCCGGGCCACTCAACCAGTTTGAGCGCCGGACTTCCCGGCGGCCTTCGCCATCTTCGGACATGCGGGAACCCTCTGCCTGCCCGGCTGCGGCTTTGCGGGCGCAGTCGCTCCCAAACGGTAGCCGGAGAACCCCACCCCACCCTTCCACCAGTACAGCGGCTAGTGTTCTGAAATGTTTCACCGGGCAACGGCCGCTTCCTCCCTTACCCGAGACAGAGCAGGCATGAGTTCCCACATGTCCAAGGATGGCGAAAATACCGGCTTGAGGCTTTAGTATTTACTCTGCAGAATATCAAAAAACCGCTGCACATTAAAGTAACAAGTTGCGACTTAGTGGAGGGCGGATAGACAGTGTTTACGACAGTGAGGGCTTGAAATTGCCGTTTCCGACACGGACGTCGGAAACCCGGCCATTGAGTCACGGATGACGATTTGGCCGGGTTCGGCAATTTCAACCGAACGGAGTTTACACTGTCTCTGCCCGTAACTTCTAAGCAACGGTTACTTTATGTGCAGCGGTTTTCCCGACTGAGCCGTTAGGGGATGCCACGGGAAAAGTCTGCAATAAAGCAAACATTTTTATGCGCATATTAAATCTGGTTTTTACCAATACTAAGCCCAGTGAAAGGAGTAAAATTATGACTGACCGATTTTTCCTGGGCGTTGTCGCCGGTTTGGCCGGAGCAGTGGTTATGGTTATTTTAAACTTCCTGCTCAATTTGATACCAGGCGTCCAAATGGAGTTAATTTTTGGCGTTTCCAAGATATTTGTCCCCAAAAACCTGGTCGGTACCCTGGCCGGAGGAACGGTCGGTGTTATTGCTCACCTGATATGCGGCGGTCTGGTAGGTTTAATTTTCCTTGTCATCCTGGAAAAAACCGGACTGAGCTACCCTGTCTTAAAAGGTGCTATCCTGGGACTGGGTTGCTGGTTCGTCGTGAATGGCCTTATCGGCAAATTTTTGGATCTTGGCATGCAGGATAAATTCATCGACAATATACTCATTATGCTTATTCATATTCCCTATGGTATCATTACAGCATGGATAATCTACCGGTATCATCCGAAAACCTTTGCCCGGACGTAACAGAAACTTACCGGAGATGCCTAAAAACAGACCTATTTGTGCAAGTCTACAACCCGCGCTTTACAGTATGTCCGGTAAACCTTGGTTATCTCCACCGGGACCGTTTCCCCGATTAAAGCACTGGCGCCTTCCACATCCACAATGAAACCGTTAACCCGGCCTATACCGTCGTATACGTTGGAAGCATGCGGTTCCTCAATTCTGACCTCCAAAATCTGCCCAGGGCGTACGGGAACACCTATAGCCTCAATTTCTGACTGGGAATAGAGAGCCCTGATATTTATAACTTCCTGGTGGTAGTGTTCGCATCCCCGGATAAGGATACTTTTCTTCGTTTTGGCTTCCAACTCCCTGAGTTGAGCACCACCGCTGCCTATCAGCAGAGAAGCTACTGATGGGTGGACCTCAACCAAAATCGCTTCCGCACTGGTATGCTGGGCAAGCTTAAAAATTTCATTCTTCGCCCGAATGCTTATTGTCTCTTCTGATAAAACTTTACCCCGGCCGTCACAATAAGGGCATGGTTTTAACAAGACGTTCTCCAGTCCTTGCCGGACTTTTTTCCTGGTCATCTCAACTAATCCCAATTGTGTCAAGCCAAGTACGTTGGTCTTGGTCTTATCTTTGCGTACTTCCTCTTCCAGTTTCTGTAGTACCATCCGCTGGTGTTCCTGGTCAGGCATATCAATAAAATCTACGATGATAATGCCTCCGATATTTCTCAACCGAAGCTGGCGGGCTATCTCTACGGCGGCATCAAGGTTGGTTTTCAATACCGTATCTGCCAGATTGGTGGACCCCACATATTTGCCCGTATTTACATCTATAGCTGTCAGGGCTTCTGTCTGGTCAATAACAATATATCCTCCACACTTAAGCCACACCCTGGGCTTAAGAATTTTTTCAATTTCCTCGTCAACGCCAAACTTTTCAAATAAATTATCCTGTTCGTAAAGGGATACTCTGCTCTTTAACTGTGGCGTTGTAAGCTCCATTAATTCCAGTACTTTTTCATATTCATAACGGGAATCAATAACCAGGTTATCAATATCTTCTGTGAAAATATCGCGCAAAATGCGCTGGACCAATTCCAGGTCCTTATGTATCAGGTTAGGGACCGGACCGTGACATGACCGGTTCTGAATCTTTTTCCATAACTTGGTCAATACCGTGACATCCTGTACCAGTTCTTCTTCGTCCATACCCTCGGCAATGGTCCGGACTATCAACCCCATATTCGCCGGCTTTACTTTTTCCGCCAGGGCTTTTAGCCTCTCCCGCTCACTTTCATTCTCTATTCGCCGGGAAATTCCTATGTAGTCTACGGTAGGCATTAATACCAGGTATCGGCCCGGTAATGTAATATGAGTAGTAACCCTGGCCCCCTTAGTGCCAATTGGTTCTTTAGCAATCTGAACCAAAATTTCCTGGCCCTCTTTCAAAACATCGGTTATATTGACATGGTAATTGCTTTTAGCCTCTTCGTCTGTTGTCGTCCTGGGCGGCACCGCATCTTCCACAAACAGGAAGGCATTTTTTTCCAAGCCAATATCTACAAAAGCGGCCTGCATACCGGGCAGCACATTTTCCACCTTTCCCTTATATATATTGCCTACAAGCCGTTGGTTCAGGGATCTTTCTATATATATTTCCACGACTACTTTATCTTCCAAAACGGCTACCCTGGTTTCCTCTTCCCGTACATTGACCAGTATCTCCTTTAACAAATTATCACCCCCTTCTACGACCAACAAATATCATGGTGAAACGCAGGCGAAAACTATTTACCACAGAGATTTCCATGCCGCTAACGCGCCACCAACAGAGAATGAAAATGTTTATTTCCAGGGTAGGGCACAGAGAACACGCAGAAACACTTTTTACAATTCTCCGTGTCCTCTGCGTACTCTGTGGTTTAAATTGCTTTCACACACTGAATAACCTGGTTCTGTGCACCCGGGCAAAATCTTTATCCAGGGGCAGGCCGAGGGAAATTAGTCCGCTTAAAACATCTTCCGGTCGGACATTACCCTCCGTACCTGTCTGCAAAACCATTTCCAGCATAATATCGTTCCCCTCCAGCCAACCCCGTAAAGAATATACTCCTTTTCTGATATCTCTCTCCCGCAAGCCTTTCTTGGTCTTTTTTTCCACAACAAGCGCATCTTTTCCAAGGAAGGATTTAATAGCTTCCTGCAATAACTGATAATGTATAACTGCGCCCGGAATGGCCTGCACACGCACCAGATATTCGGAACGGTTGATAACTGCCATCAGAGCGGGTTGTTTGTCATGACAACGGTTCACTGCGTTGACCTTTATGCCGGGAGGCAGCGCCTTTTCCAAACGCTGCTTAACCTCCGCCGCCGGTAGTTCTTCCTGCAATTCTAAATCTACCAGTTCACAGGCGCTGGTTACCCCGACGGGTAATGCTGAAGCAAAGGCTATCTTCGGATGCGGGTTGAACCCTTCGGAAAAAGCCACCGGAATCTTCGCCCTGCGCAATGCCCTTTCAAAAGCCTTCATAAAATCCAGGTGGGATATAAACCGCACCTCTTCGCCTTTACAAATCTCCAACCTATACCGGGCCACAGGCTTCCCTCCCCTTAATGTCCAAATCGACTCCCAGATTCGGGCAGACCCCACACCCTGTACACCTGTCAAAACGACAATCAAGGGTAGTCGCTCCTTTAAGAGCGGCTTCATATTCCTTGGCTAAAAACTTCTTACCGACACCGGCATCGATATGATCCCACGGTAAAACTTCCTCCACACCAAATCTACGGCAGGCAAAAGCTTCCGGAGTTAACCTCACATCAGCAAAGGCGGCCATCCATTTATCATAGGAAAACTGCTCATTCCAACTGTCGAATTTGCATCCCCTGCGCCAGGCAGCCTCCAGTACCCGGCCCACTTTTCGGTTCCCCCGCGAAAACACTGCTTCCAAAAAACTCAGTTCCGCATCATGCCAGTTAAATTTAATTTTCCTGTTTTTTAACAAGCCGGCTAAAAACCTTTGCTTTTCTTTTAAAGTATCAATATCATTCTGAGGTTCCCACTGAAAAGGCGTATGAGCTTTAGGTACAAAGGAAGAAGCGCTGACGGTAACCTTCAGCCTGCCTGCCTTTGCGCCAAGTTCGCGCTGACCCAAAGCTACGACCTTGCCGGCCAGCTCGGCAATACCCCGTAGGTCTTCCTCTGTTTCCGTGGGGAGACCAATCATGAAATATAGCTTAACAGCCGTCCACCCTTCTTTGAAAGCGGCACCGGTAGCAGCCAGTAGGTCTTCTTCAGTCACGCCTTTGTTAATCACATCTCTGAGTCTTTGGGTCCCCGCTTCAGGCGCAAAAGTCAGTGTGGGCCTCCTGACCCGCTGGACTTCTTTGGCCAATTCTATGGAAAAAGCATCTGCTCTGAGGGACGGCAGGGAAACGTTGACTCCATGTCCACTATAGATATCCAACAATTTCTTCAGGGTTTCCTCCACACAGGAATAATCGGCGGTGCTCAGGGAAGATAAAGAAATCTCATCGTACCCCGTATTTGCCACCAGTTCCTCGGCCTGCCGCAGTAAGGTCTCCGGACTTTTCTCCCGTACCGGGCGATAAATCATACCCGCTTGGCAGAAACGACAGCCTCTGCTACAGCCTCTGAGCACCTCAAGCATGATCCGGTTGTGCACCACCTCCAGGTACGGCACAATAGGACTGGTAGGGAAATCAGCTTCATCAATATTTCTGACCAGGCGCTTGGTGACTTTCGCCGGAGCATTGGGGTTATTGGGTCTGATCCCGGCAATGGCAGCATCGTCTTTATAATCCACGTCGTAAAAACGCGGCACATATACTCCCTGCACCTGGGCCAACCGTTCCAGGAGGCCGGTTCTGGAGAGTTTTTCCTGTTTGGCTGTTTTCACGACATCCAAAACCTCGTAGAATACCTCTTCCCCTTCCCCGATAACAAAAGCATCAATAAAGTCAGCCAAAGGCTCAGGATTGTAGGCACAAGGCCCGCCCGCGATTACCAGCGGGTAGGATTCGTCCCTATCCCCGGCCCTTACGGGAATACCGGCCAGGTCCAGCATATTGAGGATGTTGGTAAAACTCATTTCATACTGCAGGGTAAAGGCCACTATATCAAATTCCTTTACCGGTTTATATGACTCCAGGGCGAAAAGTGGTATATTTTGCTGCCGGAGCAATTCCTCCATGTCAACCCAGGGGGCAAATACCCTTTCCATCAAGGTGTCCGGGCGTTTATTAACTACATGGTACAGTATTCTCAACCCCAGATGCGACATACCTATTTCATAAACGTCGGGAAAAGCGAAAACCACTTTCAGGTCCACCCGATCCCAATCTTTATGTATAGAATTCAGCTCTGTCCCCAAATAACGGGCAGGTTTTAGAACTTTCGGCAGTAACCGGTTCCGAATAAAATCACGCATCATAGCAAAGCCTCCTGCATCAAGTGTTTACCTGGTTATCAGAAGTAATTCCTCAGATTAATATACCCAAATTTGAGCCTAATCAGGCTGGAAGCGCTTTAAAAAGTTTCTACAAAAAGTTATAATTTCCTTTTTTCATTTCTACAGTTCTCCCAAGGTCATGTTTATTTTTCCCTCCAAAAGTTTACTTATAATCTCGTGCTCTGAAAAGACCCCGGTAATCCGCTGCCCGCTGTCTACCCTCACGACCAGGTTATATTTCTGGGGTACAAAATGCCGCACCAGTTCCTTTAATTGCACATCTTCCAGAGCAACCACATGCCGGGCAAGCATTAACCGGCGGACAGGCAGGTCCTGTTGCTTACGGTTTAGGTACCTGATAAAGGCAAACATGATTGAACCTTTGTCCCGAAAGTTTTCAAAGGCCAAAAAAACTCCTATCACAATCAAATTGATGCCGTTTAACCCAAGAACTAACCTGCCTGCACCCAGGAAAACCATGAGCAGGGAAAGAATAAGGGAAACCTTCCGGGCACGGTCAGTTGCTCCTGTCAGGCCGAACCTTTCCGTTAAAAGAGCGCGGTAAATCCTGCCGCCGTCTAAAGGATAGGCCGGAAGGAGGTTAAAAAGGCCTAAGGTGAGATTACACTCGATAAAAAAAGGAACCCACCGTTGGTTCCATATCCCTAACCCCTCCAGCATGTAAAGCAAACCGATAATCAGGAAGTTGGCTAAAGGCCCGGCTAAAGAGATAAATATTTCCGCGTAAGGATCTCCCTCCAACCCTTGTTCTAGCTTGGCTACTCCCCCATACGGCAGTAGTTCCACTTCTGTAACCCGGAATTTATAGTTCAAGGCAGTGATCACATGAGCCAGCTCATGTAAGAGGACCACGCCGAAAACAATTAAGCCTTCCCGGTACTTTCCGGTCAGAATTAGCACTAAAAATAAAACCAGAAAAAAGGTATTTACCTTGACATTAATCCCAAAAACCTTGGCAATTTTCATGTTGACACTTCCTAAGGCTAACGGGTTGCCGCTGTAAAGACGCTGAAGGGATCGACGGGTTTACCAAACCAGATTACCTCAAAATGCAAATGATTTTCCTTGTCCTCACCGTCACCGGCAACTTTGCCGATTACCTGCCCGGCATGAATTTCTTCCCCTTCTTCGACCAGAACTTCGCCTACATTCACGTAATTTGTCATCAACTGCTCATCGTGCCTGACTAAGATGCACTTTTCCCCCTTGTCGCCCATGTAAATACGTTCTATATTTCCACCCGCGACAGCCTTAATGTCTTGATTGGCCTCTGCCGCGATATCAATACCCCGGTGAAATTCAAAAAACTGCTTACCGTCATCAAAGACCCATCCGAAGGGAACCGTAATTTTCCCTCCTACCGGCAGTTGTGGGCCAATTTGGTCCGAAATCTTGGTTATAACCGGCTTAGGCTCCTCATTTGCCGTGTTTTTATCATTTGGCAAAGTAAAATTAAGATATGGCGAAGCCAGCTCACTTATTTTATTTATCACAGGAGAAAAATCCATTTCTTTGTTGAGCAGGTATTTCACCCCACTGCCAACCTTTTTGGCCAGGGGAAAATGCAGGCTGTTTAAACCCCAAACCATTAAAAATATCAATATAGAAACCGTAATCTGCCTGGCCAGACGAAATTTATTATTTCGTTCATTTTTCAGGTAAGGAATCCTTTTCCGCTGGGGAAACCGGGGCAAATAGTTACGGTAGTTAAGAGCTTGAGGCTCCTCTGAAAAAATTTCTGAATCATGAACAAATCTTATCCGCGGTTTAGGTTTTACCAAGGCTTCCTGTTTTTCGCTCATGGGCCGTCCCTCCATGAAATAGCAACTCTCTGGTAAATTAATTATATTGGAGAACCTGCCTGATTATGACAAGCCTTTTCTCTTCATGCTACGGACAAAGAAAAAAAAAGCAGTGCCTTCTCCTCAAACTGAAAGGGAGAGGGCACTGCCCTTTTGGGCTTGTTTTCCCTTAAAACATTATTTTTTCCCGGCGCAGGTTAACGTTCAGTAATAGCCCTATGGCCGTGAGATTTGTCAGCATGGCGCTGCCACCATAACTGAACAGAGGTAACGGGATACCGGTTATCGGCATTATACCTGCAGCCATACCAACATTGACCAGCAGGTGAAAGGTAATCATGGATACTATACCTGTAGCAATAAGAGTGCCAAACATATCTTTGGCATTATACCCTATCAGCACGCCCCGGTAAACCAGTATAAAAAACAATAACAGCAATGAAGCGGCTCCTGCAAAGCCAAGCTCTTCACCCACAACAGAAAAAATAAAGTCTGTCTGCTGCTCGGGAAGGAAATTTAATTGGTTCTGCGTCCCGTGATACAGGCCCTTGCCAAAAAGTCCTCCGGAGCCCAGCGCCACCTGAGACTGAATAACATGGTACCCGGCTTCCCTGGGGTCCTGATAAGGGTCAACAAATATGGTCAACCTTTTCAGTTGGTAGGGTTTGAGTGGTTTATCCCATCCTAACTGGAGCTGTCCAAATAAGACAATACCAACCAATAATGCCCCAATTAATATCACTATTAGCAAATGAAGCGGACGCGCTCCACCGATGAACAGCATCCCAAACAGAATACCGATGAAAACCAGGGCAGTGCCCAGGTCAGGCTGTGCCATAATAAGCAGCATGGGAATCCCTACATGGATAAAACAGGGAATAAGATCCACAAACCGTTCAAGTTTCCCTTGCTTCTTATCAAGATAATTAGCAAAGGTAATGATGATAAACAGTTTGGCAAATTCGCCGGGCTGCAGCAGAAAAGGACCAATCGGAATCCATAATTTGGCCCCATGGGATTCTTTCCCCATTACGGGCACAAGTAATAACAGCAAAATATTTAATATATAAAGATACCTGGCATAATTGCTTAAACTGTTATAGTTGATTCTAAGCACTATCGCAATGGAAATAAAACCAATGATGACCCAGAGAAGCTGTTTCTTCACATAACCGAAGGGGTCATCACCTTTACCGGCCGTAATGTGTGTGGCGCTGCTTAAAATAACCAGGCCAAAAACGATAATAATTAAAACAGTAATTAAAAGGGTGTAGTCAAAATTTCTCAACAGTTTTTTTTCCACAAACATGAACTGGAACGCTCCTCTGTTATTTTGGTAATAGCCTTTCGGCCCTACATTAATTATAACAGAAAAGCCTAAATAGTCCACTTATTAAAAGCCGGCGCCAAAAGGAAAAAATTGGGGGTTACCCAATTTTTTCTTCCAGATTGATTCTTTTCATCCCTAAGACGGGAATGTTTGCATATAAAGCCACACTGTGATCGTCCAAGTTATTGAAGTTTACTTCCAGCGCTTTTTCGTCAATATCCATATATTTGGATATAACCGCTATCAGGTCTTCCTTCAAATTTTCCAAAAGCTGCGGCGATACACTGGCCCTATCCTGAACCAAAACAAGGCGCAATCTTTCTTTGGCCACATTTTTACTGGCCGTGGACTCTTTTCCAAATACCCTGTATAAAAAATCCAGCAAGACCCTTTCCTCCTCCCCGAATGGGTTTTTATCTGAACCGTATCAGGCTCTTTAACTTCTCAACAAAACCTCCCTCAGCTTCCAGGTTCATAAACGGAACATCCTGGCCCGTTATCCGCTTGGCGATATTACGATATGCCTGTCCTGCTTTGGAATTATTGTCCAAAACTGCCGGCTCGCCCCTGTTGGTTGATACCACAATCATTTCGTCTTCCGGTACAACCCCAATCAGGTCTATGGCTAAAATATCAATAATATCCTCAATTCCCATCATGTCGCCTTTTTTAACCATTTTCGGTCTTAACCGGTTGACTATAAGTTTGGGGCTTCTTAAATCTGATGCTTCCAACAAACCGATAATTCTGTCCGCGTCCCTTACGGCGGAAACCTCCGGGGTAGTGACCACAATAGCCCTTTCCGCACCGGCTATGGCGTTTTTGAAGCCTTGTTCAATACCCGCCGGGCAGTCAATGACTACATAATCAAATTCTTTTTTCAGTTCAGCGCAAAGTTCCTGCATTTGCTCCGGAGTTACTGCCGTCTTGTCCTTTGTCTGCGCGGCAGGCAGCAGATGTAAACCCTCAAATCGTTTGTCTTTGATTAAAGCCTGCTTGAGACGGCATTTTCCATGAGTCACATCAACTATGTCGTACACAATTCTGTTTTCCAGGCCAAGTACTACATCAAGGTTTCTTAACCCAATATCAGTGTCAACCAAAACAACTTTATATCCCAAAGCAGCCAATCCGGTTCCAATATTGGCGCTGGTAGTTGTTTTTCCAACCCCTCCCTTTCCAGAGGTAATTACCAGAACTTCTCCCATACTTTTGTCCTCCTCTTTTCGTGATGTTAACCTATCTTCATTTGTTTATCCTGTCCGATTTGATATGCTTCGATCGTTACGACACCATCTTTGATTCTGGCTATTTCCGGCTGATCTGGAGAACCATAGTCTCCATCCGGTGCCCTCGTGATATGGTTAGCTATTCTGAGTTGGGTGGGCTGTAACTTAAAGGCAGCAACCGTTGCAGTTTCATCCCCGCCGGCTCCTGCATGAGCCACGCCCCGCAGAGAACCCATGATAATGATATTACCTCCGGCAATTACTTCGGCTCCCGGATTGATATCCCCCAACACAACCACATTGCCGTCAAATTTAATAGATTGGCCGGAACGCAGGGTTCGCTTAATCAGGATCGTATTTTCATCCCCATCAGGCGCGATTGCAAAAGTATTTTTAGTTTGGAGGCCATGGTCATTTTTCTGGGAAGTCATCCCTTCACCCTCGCTGTCCATTTCCAGGGTAAGCTCACTGTTTTTTCCCTTCCGAAGCAATAATTTCTTAGCTTTGGAACTTTTGTTCTTCCGCAACCGAATCCCCTCCTGGGTTTATTCCCATTAACGTTTCAATATTTCCCATATTCACCAGCCAATTTCAAAAATTAATGTTCTACATGCGTGAGCCAAATCCTTCAAGTAAATAGAAAAAAAACGAGGTCTTTTTGCCCCGTTTTTCTCAAAAATTTAGACAAATTGCTCTATTCCTCTGCATCACGGCCGCTATTGTTTTGCTGCTGATTGACTTTAAAATATGCGGCTAAAACATCCCGGGCCACATATCCCGCGGAACTCCCCCCGTGCCCGCCATATTCGACAATGGCCGCTACTGCCACCTGCGGATTATCATAAGGGGCAAACCCGACGAACCAACCATGGTTATCACGTTCCAGGCCTGTTTTTGGGTCTTTGCCCGTCTGGGCGGTTCCTGTTTTACCGGCAACCTTTATAGGAAAACCGGCAAACACCGACGCTGCTGTACCACCCGGTTCCGTTACCGCTGCCATACCCCGGCGAATAACAGCCAGAGTTTGCGGAGACACATCAACCTTTTGCATTACCTCCGGCTTGTTCTGTTTGACAACCCTGCCCTGATAATCAGTTATCTTATCGACAATATATGGTTTATAACGTATGCCCCCATTGGCAATAGTTGCGATGTAATTAGCCATCTGCAGCGGAGTATAGAGGTTATCACCCTGGCCGATAGCCATGATAACGGTCTCAAATTCCCGCCAGTCTACCAGCCAGTATTTGTCGATCTTATACTGGGCCCGCTTCTGGCGCAATTCTGATTCTTTCTTCCTTTCGAGAGATTTTCTTTCGCGCTCAGACTGGGCATTGGCTATTAACTTATCATATTTTTCTTCTATGGCTTTATATTTCTTCTCATATTTCTCCTTGAGGGGCCCTTCGTTTAATTGTCTCTTCCACTCAGGGGTAGGTACACGGCCCGTTTTCTCACCGGGCAAATCAATGCCTGTTTTCTGGCCCAGGCCATACTGCAGCGCATACTTCGCAATATTCTCCACTTTGGCCCTCAATCCCATCTGGTAGAAGTAAACGTTGCAGGATACCTGGATGGCTTTAACCAGGTCAACCCGGCCGTGACCCGACGGTCTCCAGCATTTATAAGAACGCCCGTATAAAAATACGGAACCCGAGTCATAAATGGTATCGCTGGGCCGGGCTTTTTTCGTTTCCAAAACGGCCGTTGCAGTAACCATTTTGAAGGTGGACCCCGGTGCATAGGGCATCATGGCCCGGTTGTTAAAGGCAGGAAAAGGATTATCAGGGCTGAAAAGCGCTTCAGATTGAGCCTTAGTAATTTTACCGTTAAATATATTAGGATCAAAACCTGGTTTACTGGCCATAGCCAATACCTTACCGGTCCTGACGTCCAGCAACACTACGGCCCCGGCCCTGGCATTGGGATATTTTTTGTCGGTGCCCTTAGTCTGCAACTGATACAAAACCCTGTCGAGGGCTTCCTCAGCCGCCTTTTGCACGTTAAAATCAATATTGAGGATAAGGTTATTACCGGCAACAGGCGGCCTTATATCCAGCTCCCTAACAGGATGCTGGTTCCGGTCCACTTCTACCTGTCGGTCCCCGTCCACACCCCGCAATACACTTTCGTAAGTATTTTCCAGTCCGGCCTGGCCGTATCTATCACCTAATTTGTAACCTTCGTTTTTCTTGGCCTCCAACTGTTCTTTTTTGATCTCCTGAATATACCCCAATATATGAGGAGCAAAATTACCGTAAACGTACTGCCGCATAGGTTCCACGTTTATTTCCACGCCCGGCAGTTCCTGTCGGCGTTCTTCGATTTTAGTAACAATGTCCAGGGGAACATCCTTTTTTATTTTTATAGGCTCGAATTTCCTGACATTGGCGTCATTTATAGCCGCATTTATTTCCTTTGGGTCCATACCTAGAATAGCGGCCAGTTTTTTTACCACTTCCTCCTGGTTCTTTAAACCAAGGTAGACAATAGAAACGCTATAAACAGGCCGGTCTTTCACCAGTACTTTTCCATCCCGGGTTCTGATTTCACCCCGCGGGGCAGGGATAGAGACAAATTTAATCCTGTTCTGCTCCGACATGGTTTTGAATTGTTCAGTCTGTATAAGCTGAAGATACCCCAAACGAGATATGAGGATAATAAAGATTACCGCAACCAACGCTAAAAATATTTTTAATTTCACTTTTACTACCTTTGTTGGCATAGGTATAATACACTCCTGTTGAACAAATTTTAATAATCAGGTTGCCGGAAAAATCTCTTCTGGGTAGATTTATAAAACTTGCCGTAAATAAAAGGGGATAAACAGGAATTATAAATAAGGGTGGGAAAAATAACATTTTGGAAAACAGCGACATAATTAGCAGGGAAACCTTCTATACTAAGGCCCAGCAAAAAGACCAGGCTTTGGTTTAACCATGTGGCGGCAATAACCGTTAAAATAGGAATGAAAAAGTTTTCCTTATAAACCTTCTTTTCCAGCAGACCGAAAAGAAAGCCGGTCACTAACATAGGAAAGGCATTTAACCCAATAAAGTGTCCGAAAAATATATCTTCTGTCAAGCCACCGATCAATCCTGCCAAAACCCCTTCTTTGGGCCCTTTTAACAAAGCATAGAAAACCACAAAAATTAAAATTAAATCCGGCTTAACACCGGCAACGGGAAAAAAGGAAAAAACGGTGGATTCAATAATGTAGCTGATAATAAAAAGGAAAGTAAGAAAAGCGTAACGCAACTTTACTCCCCCTCTGCCAGGCCGGAAGTTTCCGGAGCAAATATCTGCTTAATAATAAATACTTCTTCAAGCCGGTTAAAATCAACAAAAGGACGTATCAAAGCCACTTTTACCAGACCGTTGGATTGAGTCTGAATTCTTACTACCCGCCCTATAGGCAATCCCTTTGGAAATATTCCTCCCAGCCCGGAAGACACCACCACCTGGTTTTCCCTGATAGGAGCATCTTTGGGAATGTGAATCATCCTGACATAGCCGGAATTATCAGATAATCCCTCTACAACGCCCGGCGTTCTGGTGACCTGGACAATACCGCCTACAGCGCTGTTGTTATCCAGGATTAAAAGGACATCGGAGGAATGTTCCGCCACATTGATAATTCTTCCGACCAATCCTTTATCAGTGACTACCGCCATATCTTTTTTGATACCGTCCGCATTGCCCCGGTTTAAAGTGATGACCTTAAACCAGTTGCTGGGGTTATGGCCGATTACGGATGCCGCTACAAGCTGGTAATTACCGGCGATTGAATCTTTGAAGTCCAGCATTTCCCTCAATCTGAGGTTTTGGTATTCATACTCTTTTAGCAGGTTATTCTGTTTTTGCAGCTCCGCTATCTGCTTCTTCAGTTCATCATTTTCCTTTTTGATTTTGCCGAAGGATAACAGAGCCGACATATTTTCCGATATACTATTGGTTACCTTCATAACCCCGGCCTGAATCGGAGAAATTAGGTCTTTTACTATCTCTTCCGCTTTGGTAAGGCCCTGCCTGTCGAATGACGTGTAATGTATAAGAACCAATACACCTATAACAACTACCAGGACCCCCATTGTATACCTGTTAAACAAGTACCGGAACAATGGGATCCCGCCTTTCTAGCTGATTTTTTTGGGCGAAATTAATACTCTTTTGAGCACGTCAAGGTTTTCCAACACTTTACCTGTCCCAAAAGCCACACAGAAGAGAGGCTCATCTGCCACATGGACAGGCATGCCCGTCTCTTCGCTGACCAGTTTGTCCAGGCCTCTTAACAGAGAACCTCCACCAGCCATGACAATTCCCTTATCCATAATATCTGCGGCCAGTTCCGGCGGAGTCTTTTCCAAAGTCACCTTAATTGCTTCAAGAATGGCGCTTACCGGTTCTGATAAAGCTTTATACACTTCCTCTGAGGTAATATTTACTGTTTTGGGCAAACCTGTGACCAGGTCTCTCCCCCTCACTTCATAGCTTTCAGTTTCGGGGAAAGGGTAAGCGGTACCGATTTTAATCTTGATCTCTTCCGCAGTACGTTCTCCGACCATTAAATTATAAGTACGTTTGATGTGCTGCATAATGGCTTCGTCCATTTCATCTCCACCGATACGTATGGACCGGCTGGTAACGATACCACCCAAAGATATGACTGCCACTTCACTGGTTCCACCGCCAATATCAACAATCATATTGCCCGTCGGCTCATGAACCGGAAGCCCGGCACCTATAGATGCTGCCATGGGCTCCTCGATAAGATAGGCTTCCCGGGCGCCCGCCTGCAGGGCAGCTTCCCGGACAGCCCTTTCTTCCACAGCGGTAACTCCCGACGGAACGCACACAACCACCCTGGGCCGCACCAAAAACGAGCGTTTTTTCAGCGCTTTGGTGATAAAGTACCTTAACATACTCTGTGTTGTGTCAAAGTCAGCTATTACTCCATCCTTCATAGGCCTGATGGCCACTATATTACCCGGCGTCCGGCCAATCATCTGCTTGGCTTCTTCACCAACGGCCAAAACCTGGCCCGTATCCCTCTGAATAGCGACGACGGAAGGTTCGTGCAGAACTATGCCTTTGCCCTTCATATAGACCGATGAATTGGCAGTTCCCAAATCTATGCCCATATCCTTAGAAAACAACCCAAACATTTCTTTAAAGGTCCCCTTTCAATTATGGTGATTTTTGTTTTGACGCTAGATTAAACCCTCTTGTTTCAAGCTGGTAAAATTATTATCTCCCAATATTACATGATCAAGTACTTCTATACCAATTATTTCACCAACCTCAACCAGTCTCTTGGTAATTAAGATATCTTCTTTGCTGGGGTGCGGGTCACCACTGGGATGGTTATGAGCGACAATTAACGCTGCGGCGCTTTTTTTAATAGCACTTTTAAAAATTTCCCGCGGATGGACCAAAGAAGCATTGAGATGCCCTATGGAAACGGTTTCAATGTTTAGTACCTGGTTCTTTGTATTTAACATGATGGCCAGAAAATGTTCCCTGTCGTAATGCCTCATCTTCTCCATAAGAATGCCCGCCACATCTTCCGGGGTCCTGATAGTATATTTCTTTTCCCCGGCTAAAAGGCTCAGTCTGCCGGCCAGTTCCAAAGCAGCTTTTACCTGGGTGGCTTTGGCCAGTCCAATTCCTTTAATGCTGCTTATTTCCTCCACGCTGGCTCCCACCAGTTCCTTCAATCCTCCAAAGGCGCTGAGCAATTGGGACGCCAGTTGAACCGCAGTGCAGGTCCTGGTCCCGGTCCCCAACAGGATGGCGATCAGCTCAGCATTGGATAAACTGCCCGGCCCCTCAGTTAAAAGCCTCTCCCTAGGTCTTAGTTCCTGAGGCATTTCTTTAATTGTTACATGGTAACCGGTAACTCCCAAAATTTAAACGCCCTCTCTATTATTATCTTTCCTGAAACGAAGAATATCAACGCCAAATCCTTTGAGTATTTCTGCCAATAATGGAATAGGCAGACCTACCACATTAAAATAACAACCTCTGATACCTGCCACAAATAATCCTCCTAACCCCTGAATACCGTACGCGCCGGCTTTGTCCATCGGTTCTCCTGTGGCAACATAAGCATTGATATCATCATCTGATATGTTTTTAAAGCAAACTTCCGTTTCCTCAAAGGCTTGCACCGTCTTGCCGTCTTCGGCGTCAATCACAGCTAACCCTGTTATTACCTGATGTGTTGTACCTCGCAGTGCTTGCAGCATGTTGACAGCATCGGTTTTATCTTTCGGTTTGCCTAAAACATGGCCGTTTAAAACAACAATAGTATCAGCGCCGATTACAATTCCGGAAGCAAACTTACCGGCCACATTTTGAGCCTTTTGCAAGGCCAAATTCATGGCCGTGTCAGCGGGAGTCATGGCGGCAGGTATTTTTTCATCAATTGCACTGACCTGTACTTGATAAGGAAGACCGACGGCATCCAATAACTCTCTGCGCCTCGGCGAAGCAGAAGCCAAAATAATTTCTTTCATTTACTTAATCCCTGCCCTATAATTTACGGTATATAATATACGCCAGGAAAAAACCAAGCACAGTGGCTATATTTATTTTGAGGGTAAAACCCAGAGTAACGGACATAACACTAAGGTTTATAGTCGTGGGCGGGTTAATTCCCACAGAAATTGATTTCATAATCTGCGGGAACCGGTCACCCAGTAATTCACCGGCTATGCTTCCCAAAAGTCCGCCGATGACAAATAACAGCGCCAGCGCCCAGGGACCATGATAACTTTTCAAGCCCTTCATCTGAAGCCTCCAACATAAAATATGTTTAACCCTTCAACATAAAAATAGAGCCCTCACTTCTTATCTTCCCTTATGTGGGTTCAACTATGCCAAAATTCTTGATATATGGTTAGGCTCTCATTTCAGTGTACCATTTTTGACATTTAATGACAAGCTAAACTGCAAATTCTTTAGTATTTTAACCCCGAATAAGTATGTACCTTTATAGGAGACAGTCAGCACGGAGGAGGGAGCAATCTTTCAACGCAAAAAAGCCAGGTAGAAATCTACCCGGCTGCATCGAGAACAGGCCTTTAGGCAGGTAGTACCCATTCATGAACGGGCTGTTTTTTCATCAAGTGCTGGCGAACTATATGTTTTACTTTTTCGGGGTCCACATTTCCATATAATACCGTTGGCAGGCCAGGCAGTTTCACCTCTACCAGGGGCTCATAAGAACATGCCCCTTTGCAGCCAACAGGCACCAATACGGCATCACAACCCACCTGCTTCAGTTCCTCCCCGAACGCTTGGAACACATGGCGAGCGCCCGCTTTTATGCCACAAGTGCCCATGCCCACAGTGATGCGGGGTTGTGCTGAATCCGGGGCGAGTTGTTTCTCGGCCAGAGCGGTTTGCTTTAATTGTTCCAATTCCTGTAAATTCACCCAATTCACCCCCCGATAAAAGACAATTGTTTGAAAATTGTTACTAAAGCTTTCGACATCATTACGAAAAAACCTTTAAATTGTTCTCTGCCTTATTATGGGTAAGGTGGAAAAATAAAATTGGGTGGTTTGCGCCTACTTCCTTATTGCCCCAAAGGGGCATTTTTTAAGACAAGCTTCGCACTTGGTGCATTTTTCCGGGTCAATCTCATGGGTCTCCCGAGGCTTGCCTTTAATGGCCCCAACGGGGCATTCCCTGGCACATAAACCGCACTTTTTGCATTCTTCAGGAATTATCCTGATGCGCGAAAGTTTTTTGCAAACTCCTGCCGGGCACACCTTGTCCCGGACATGAGCCATATATTCGTCTTTAAAATAACGTAACGTGCTGAGAACCGGGTTTGGGGCTGACTGGCCTAATCCGCACAGGGACGTTTCTTTGATGCCCTCAGCCAGTTCCTGCAGCAGGGGAATATCATCTTCTTTCCCCTTACCTTCTGTAATGCGTTCCAGGATTTCCAGTAACCTCTTTGTACCGATCCGGCACGGCGTACATTTGCCGCAGGATTCATCACGGGTAAACTCCAGGTAAAACTTGGCTATATCTACCATGCAATCGCTTTCGTCAAGAACGATCATGCCCCCGGATCCCATCATGGAACCGAGTTCCAGCAAAGTATCATATTCGATGGGCGTATCCAGCAAATGGGCCGGAATGCAGCCGCCTGAAGGCCCTCCTGTCTGGACAGCCTTAAGGTTTTTCCCGTCGGGAATACCACCGCCGATGTCATAAATGACATGGCGCAGGGTTGCCCCCATGGGAACTTCTATTAAACCGGTGTTATTAATCTTACCGGCTAAGGCAAACACCTTGGTTCCCCTACTTCGCTCGGTGCCAAATTGCGTAAACCACTCGGCCCCGTTTAAAATAATGGCGGGAATATTGGCCAGGGTCTCCACGTTATTGATAAGTGTAGGGTTCCCCCAAAGGCCTTTTTGGGCCGGGAAGGGCGGCCTGGGGCGGGGTTCCCCCCGGTTGCCTTCTATGGAGGTTATTAAGGCTGTTTCTTCTCCACATACAAATGCGCCCGCCCCCAGGCGTACCTCTATATCAAAGGCGAAATCCGTCTCAAAAAGGTTTTTCCCCAACAGCCCCAGTTCCCTGGCCTGCTCAATGGCATGGGAAACCCGCTCAACAGCAATGGCATATTCGGCTCTTACATAAACAAAGCCCTGGCGGGCCCCAATAGCATAACCGGCAATAGCCATTGCTTCCAGGACGGAATGGGGATCACCTTCTAAAATACTCCGGTCCATGAATGCCCCCGGGTCTCCTTCGTCGGCATTACATATGACGTATTTGGTGTCTCCGGAGGATTTGGCAGTCAGTTCCCACTTAAGACCTGTCGGGAACCCTCCTCCGCCGCGGCCTCGCAAGCCGGATTTTTTTATTTCGGCGATAACCTGATTCGGCGTCATTTCCTTTAAAGCCTTCCCCAAGGCCTTATAGCCGTCTTTGGCTATGTATTCGTGGATATCGTCGGGATTAATCTGGCCACAGTTGCGTAACACTACTCTGGTCTGGTTCCTGAAGAAGTTGATGGCATCAAAACCGGTCTTTTTCTCTTTAGTTTCCGGCTCCCGGTACAGCAGGCGCTCAACAATGTTTCCCTTTTTTATGTGTTCCTCAATTATTTCTTTTACGTCACCCACGGATACTTCGCAATACATAACGCCCCCCGGGTGAATCAAGATAATAGGCCCACGGGCACAAAAGCCAAAGCACCCCGTATGCACAATCCGGACCTGGTCAGCCAGCCCCGCTTCATCTATTGCTTTTTCTAAAGCCTTGTATACCTCCCTGCTCTCCGAAGAAACACAGGCTGTCCCGTGACAGATCAGGATATGAGAACTCTTAGTCATTGCTTACCTCCTTTGCAACGTGCCAGCATCTATTTTTGCTGATATTCCCTGATAATTTCACTAAATTGTTCAACGGTAAGCCGCCCCTTCACTTCCTCACCTATAGTAACCACGGGGGCCATACCGCAAGCGCCAACACACCTGGTCGTTTCCAGGCTGAACAGGCCATCTCTGGTTATTCCACCCGGTTTCAAGCCAAGCTCTTTATCAAGCCAGCCCACCAGCTCCCCTGCTCCTTTAACATAACAGGCTGTACCCAGACAGACACCAATATCATGCTTGCCTTTCGGAACTAATGTAAAACGACTGTAAAAAGTCACAACCCCGTAAACATCGGCAAGCGGCAGGCCCAAACCTTGTGAAATACGGTATTGAACCTCCTCCGGCAGATAGCCGAATATTTCCTGGGCCTTGTGTAAAACAGGAATCAGGGCCCCGGGCGTTCCCCTATACTCTTCTATAACTTTATCAAGTTCCGCAAACTGCGTTTGTCGGCATTGGCCTTCACAATTTTCCCCCATTTTTTCACCCCTAAATATTAAAACTATTTATATAACAAACTAATTGTAGTTTGCCTTATGCGCCGTTTTTGTATACTTTAGGTTTGCCGGGCGCACCAGAACAAATTCGCCTATCGGCGATTCTTTCTTGAACTATACAAACGATTCACTATTATAGGGTTGGCTAATGCCAAC
>NZ_JBSQAT010000012.1:0-96870 GCF_059412445.1 Thermincola sp. GK-1 | reverse complement strand
GTTGGCATTAGCCAACCCTATAATAGTGAATCGTTTGTATAGTTCAAGAAAGAATCGCCGATAGGCGAATTTGTTCTACTTTTTTATTTGTTTTTTTGCCTATATTCTCTTTTCCTGAGTGCAGGAACCAGATAAAATAACCGTTCTCTAAAATAACTGTATGCCAGTCCGGCCAGCAGCAGCAGGCCGGCATAACCTACGACGGGATAAAGAAAACGGACCAGGTTGGTGAAACCGAACCGGCTGGCCAACAGCGACGTAGCGGCGGCGCCGATTGTTACCCATTTTGCTTTGGCAGAATCAGGGTCCGCCAGTCGTGCTGAAAAGCCATACAGGCTTCCTACGGCGGTAGTATAAATTTCAGCCAACAATACAAGAGCGTAGGCGCCTTTAATGATAGGCGAAATTTTGCCGGCAATAAAAGCCATGGGTATATCGTAACGGGCTGCTTCAGGTAAATTTGCCAGTAAAGCCAAAAGAATGGCCAGGGCGCCTAACCCCAAACCATATCCACCGTATTTTGCGCCCCGGGCCAGAGCAACATCGCTTTCAGCATGCATACCCAGGGGGGACAATACTGCTATAGCCATAACCAGGTTATAAGAGACGTATATTAAAGCGGATAAGGGCCAGAAAGGTACAGCAGCTCTGTTGTCAATAGAGGCGGCATGTCTCCATAAACTTACCGGCGAACCAATTAAAGTGTAAATACTGATACCCAGTACGGCCGCTAACAGGAGCGGGACCACAAAACTGATGGCTGAAACAACACCGCCGAAACCAATCAATACAGTAATCATGGTCGCAACGGCCATTGCCAGGTTACCCCAAAGGCTGGGAATACTGAACTGTTCTTCAAAAATGGCTCCCGACCCCGCTACCATAGCAGTTACGGCTCCGAACAGAAAGAACGTAATAGTATAATCTATAAACCGGCCTATCCAAAGGCCGCCGGCTTTTTGGATCACCGGCAGGTGGGATTTTGCCTGTAAGTCTTTGCCCATCTGCATAATAATTCTGCCAAAAAATGCAAACAAAACCGATGTCAGTAACATGCCCAGTATCCCGGCCGGCCCAAAGAAACCAAAAAACTGAAGGACCTCCTGGCCCGAAGCAAAGCCAGCTCCAACCACTGTTCCGATGTAAGTCGCCGCGATGAGAAAGGGAGAAAGTTTTTTTTCTGTATGCTGGTTCATCCAATCACCGACCTTGAATTTTTGGAATGACGCTGTTTTTTAATTAGATTTTGAAAGTATACCGGATTTTATGTGATGTTGATTCAATTAAGCAGGTTGCCTTTTTTAGGCAACCTATTTTTGCATGGGGTAAAAAAACATTAACAACGTCAGTGCAGACATAAAACAAACTGCCTTTGAATATTCTGTTGTGAAAGGAGGGGGAACTGCTTGCCAGCGGGTTTGATATCTCATGGTTTTGATATGAGAAGAATCGACGATGTTTTAATCGTTTGCCGGGGAATTATGGACACTACTTTATTCAGAAAAATTGGAAAAATTAATGAAAATAGAAGGAGTTTTTAACGGTCTTATAGAACCAATCACTTTCGTAATATATAAAAAAAGGATTACAAATACATTAATCAATTATTAAGAAGAGAAGTGACCTGACAGTGGACACCGGATCGCGCAAAGATATTTTGAAAAAGCCTGCTCTATACTTGGGTTTACTCCTGGCACTTTTAGCGGCCGGTTTTGCCGGCCGGCTGATTGGGGACAGTCACTCATGTGTGTTATTACACCTGCCCCGGGCCATAGGGGACAGACCGTCTTATTTGTACAGCCTTACCGGAGGGGAAAGAGCGGCCTTGGAACAGCCGGTGGCGGTGGCCGTATCAGAAGAAAAGGAATTGGTTTATGTTGCCGACGTGGGCACCGATAGAGTGTGCGTTTTCGATAAGAATTCAGGCCGTTACCTTTATTCCATCGGCGAAAGGGGCAAAGGAGCCGGCAAGTTTAATTATCCATATGGCCTGGCGGTTTTTTCCGACGGGCGGCTCTGGGTCAGCGATCCTGAAAACTTTACTGTTCAGGAATTTGATGCCAAAGGCCGGTATTTGCGGACAATTGGCGTGGCTGATTATGGGATTAAGCCCGGCTTAATGTGCCTGGGGCAGGACGGTAAGGTTTACATATCGGACCTGGCCCGGCATGGAATTGTTGTTTTTGATGCCAGAGGGAGATACATGGGCGAAATTGAGGCCGCTCTTACACATCCCCAGGGAATTCAGGCGGACAGTGGCGGACACCTTTGGGTGGTGGACGAAGGCCAATGTCAGATTAAAAAGATAACAGGTAAAAAAGTTGTCCGTTCGGTTACTGTTCCCGTAGGAGTCTTACCGACAGGGATGGTCAAAGGGCTGGCGGCGGATAATTTAGGCCGTCTGATGGTTACCCAGCCCTTTGCCAACCGGGTGTTGGTTTATGACGGCCGGGGCAGATTGTTGTTTACCTTTGGTCAGTCGGAAGATCCGGAAGAAGGGTTAAATTTACCCGTGGGAATCACGGTAGATGAGGACGGCAGGATTTACGTGGCCAACAGAGGCGATGGCCGGGTAGCTGTTTGGGGTTATCCTGGTTAACATGGCTTCGTCTGGAGGGGAAACATCATGAGTACAAGACGGGACAAGCTTATTGGAGCTAATAATGGCAATGGTCGGCGCCGCAAAAAATTTTTTGCGGTGCTGCTGGTTTTTCTATTGGGCGTCTTGCTTCTTGTCGCTCTTAATATAGCAATGGCAGAAACGGCGGATGTATTGGGAGGAGACGGCGATTTTGAAGGGACGCAGTACAGCAGGTGGCGAACCTTCAGTGAAGGCGGGGGGACTGCCTTCAGCCAGACAAACGCGACGGCATACACAAATGTATATTCGGCTCAACAATATATTTCTTTAACGGCAACCAATTTAAATAGCGATACGGCCGGGTACGAACATGTATTTGCCCTGCCCTCTGAAGGGGTAAATAGCGTGACGGTTAGTTTTAATTATAGAATTTATCGTTCAACAAATAATTATGGGACTTGGGAGGTAGGCTGGGAAATCTGTGACTGGAACGGCGTCCAGAAGGCTGCCGGGCTTTTGACCGATGTTTCCGATACGTGGAAAAGTTTTTCTGCTCCAGTCAACGGGTTAACTGCCGGGAACAGGTATCTTCTCAGGCTTTACTGGAAGGTGGGCAACCAGGCAGGCAAATCATTGACGGGTTACGTTTACTGGGACAGCGTGAACGTAAACATAGATTATACCCATAGCGCTGGGCCCCTGATTTTTGACCTGAAACCGCAGGACGGTACTTTGCTCCACGGGACTGCCGGGTTATCCCTGTGGGCGTGGGACCCCAAGGGTATCAAACAAGCGCCGGGTGATGGCATTAAGTGGGAGTACTCAAGCGATAGCGGCAGTACGTGGCATGTTATCGGGGCCACGTACAATTCGACGGTTGACAGCTATACCTATGGAATAGACTGGGATACCGGCGCTTTGCCTGATGGCCTGTACCAGGTCAGGGCGGTGGCAAAAGACTCACTGGACGAATTTACTGTTTCTGATCTGAAGTATTATACCCTGGAGAACCAGGGGCCTGTTTTATCAAATTTCACGCCTGTTGACGGAGCCAGGTTAAAAGGAGACCAAAAACTGAGCGTCAGCGCCCAGGACCCGGCAGGAATAGGCAGGGTAACCTGGGAATATTCACCGGATAACGGTACATCGTGGATTCCCATAGGTACCAGCAAGAAACCGGAATCTGTTGCCGGCGGTGTCTATACCTTTTCTTACATATTTCCGACCGAAGATCTGCCTGATATGAATAATTACCTGATTAGGGTGACGGCGGTTGATTCTTCCCCGTGGGGTCACAAGACCGTAAGTCCCGGTGTGACTTACCACATAGACAATAATCCGCCGGAGATTTCCCAAATAAATCCGCAGATGTGGTCTTATCTGCGGGGACATGTTCAGACATTGTCTGCCAACGTAACGGATGCCAATGGCATAGCCGGCGTGGAGTGGCAATATTCCACCGATGGGGGTGCTACCTGGACGTTCATCGGAAGTGACCATACTCCTGACGGCACAACTTATTCCGTTAACTGGGACACGGCAGCCGCGGGGGGAGATGGTGCATATCTGATCAAAATTGTAGCGACTAACCGTGATGGAGATACTTCCATCAAGACCTTTACTTATTATGTGGATAATACCAGGCCTGTTTTGAGTCAGGCAATAGTACGCACCAAAAATATGGTAGACATAGAATTTATTGACAGTTGCATGGATAGCGAAACCGCTAAAAATCCGGCCGTTTACCAAATTTATGAATCTGGGAATCCCGTTAATGTTCTTAAGATATCAGCGGTTCAACTGAAAGGTGACCAGAGGACAATCCGACTTATAACTGCTGACCAGACGGTTGGAACCAGGTATACTGTCGAAGTCGACCCTTCGGTTACAGACGCTGCGGGCAACATACTAAATACTGACCCGCCAAATGTCAATAAACTTGAATTTGTAGGCATGGGCAGCACTACTTTTTACCCGCATGGCAACTTTGACCTGACATCGGAGTTGTGTGCAACCTGTCATGTTACCCACGCCGCTGCCGGCCCTGTTTTATTGCAACGGGAAAACGAAAAGCTTCTCTGTTATATGTGCCATGACGCCAGCGGAATCAGTACCAAGAATATTCTGGCCGAATTCGGCTCTATTGACGCTGTGGGGGCTAATACAAGCCATCATGGTGTGCCGAACGACCAACAAAGCTGTATTGACTGTCATAATCCCCATGACGGGGCAGGGGTCCATTACCCCAAACTGCTGGATACCAGGGATGCCAATGGCCATGAGTACAACAGCGGCAATGATGTCTGTTTTGCCTGCCACGGTAGCCCTGCTCTTCACGGTGGCAGCGTGCGCCGGTTGACGGGAATATCCGGTGTGGATGACCATGAAACATATTACACGGCAGCAACGGTTTACGACGGTGATATGGTAGGGGCCCATGTTTATAAAAATAACGGAACCGATGCTCCTCTGGCTCCGCCTGACCCGCAGACGCAGATCAACTGCTGTGCCTGTCATGAAAAACATGGTTCGCGGTTACCCAAACTGTTGCGCGAAAGTGTCAATGGCGGGAAGTATAACGTGGAAGGAAACAATAACACCCTATGTTATGCCTGCCATGAGGGGCCGATGGGGACAGGGGATGCCCCTTACCTCGGGAAAACTGTTTTTGAAGCCACTTACCTTAACGCCCACGGGCGTAAATCCACCGGGGTCCTTTATCCGGGCGGGCCATACAGCGTATCACGGACCTCGGACAGCATCCCCGACGAAGAGCAAAGGGGACAGTGCCTGAACTGCCACAATCCCCACGGGACTCCCTACGGAAAAATGCTGGTAGACCTTTATCAGGTTACGCCGCCTGATGATCCCGATGCCGGTTCAACGGCAGGTATCCTTAAATATAACGCTTTGTGTTTTAAATGCCATGACAGCGACGGGCCGGCCCAGGATATTGCCAGGTATTACAGCGGTAGTTACCGTAAAGACGATGGTACAAGTGTAACCGCTTCTGGACACTATGTCCATGAAAAAGGGTTTTATATTGACGGAAAGCCGGTGCCTCTGGGGTACTGCATCCCCTGCAACGACTGCCATAACCCCCACGGTTCGGCCAACAACAATAATAAGCTGCTGAACGACAGGCTGGGCAGCAATCTTTACGACGGGACCGTAGCGAACCAACGGGCAATGTGTCTGAAGTGCCACACGGCCACCGACGATTCTGTACTTAATCAATGGCGGGGCAACAACATGCCCAGATTGCCTGATTTGGCGGCAACCTGGCCGCAGGTTACCACCATCAACCAGCATGCCAGAAATGTGGACCCTGCTAAGGCGAAGCCGTGTTCGGACTGCCATGGTTATGGAGATCCCATGCAGGCAGCGCATGCTCCCGAACCTTACGGCCGGAGCCCGGGCGGGAAAGACTGTGACCTCTGTCATGAACTTACTGACTGGATGGGCATGAATTCCGTTAATTACCGTCACCAGATTACATCCTTTGCTGCGGACTACAATCCGCCCGAAGGTTATACCTGCTTGAGTATGTGCCATACGGACCACAACGTATTTAACGAAGAAAATCCGCCAACTTTCGCCGGGACTGACCCGGGCAAACACTTGCGGGTAACGGGAGGGAATACCGCTGTTGCGCCTGTCTCAGGCATTCTGCCTACAGACAAAAGAGGTGTCAACGAATTGTGCATGAGCTGCCACCGGGTGGAACAAAACAACCATACCTATTTATCTCCCGGAGGGACGGAGAGCGCGGCCGGAATTTACGATTTCGTTTACGGCACGGACTCCTGGCACCCCATTATGCAGGCGCCAAAACCGAACCTGTATGTAAACTCAACTACGGCCTATCCGCCGTGGGATAATTTTGACCAGGACCCCAATAACCGCATGGTCTGCCTGGATTGTCACAATACGGACGGGACCAGGCCGGCCGGGCCCCATAGCTCCACCAACAAATACATGCTGAAGCGGGTTGGCACCAATACCGCGTTACATCCTGACGCTGATAACAGAACGAACCAGGGAGTTCTGGTATACGACGCTTTATGTGTGATGTGTCATAAAGAGACCACTTACGGGGTTGGGAATACGGCCGGCAGCGGGGAGGGTTCCATTGCACCGGCAACCCACTCCAAGCAATATGCGCATTACACGGCCAATGCTTATGGTTGCTACGGTTGTCATTCAGGCAACCCGGACATGTTAAAAGAAGTGACCAGCGGCAAAGAGCAGGGTATCGGCGGCGGCGCTTTAAGGGGCAGTATTCACGGGCGGACTTACAAGTTTGACACGGCTATTGGCCGGACAGAGGCCCTGATACATGGGAACCTGATATCCAAGTTTGATTCCGCTAACGGCGGTTCCTGCACTGCCAAGGTTGGTATCAGTGAATGCCAGATGAATACCCAGCCTGTGCAGTAGACTTCTTCTGTTCGTAAGAGGGACTGGGACTATGAAGCTGCTTAATTTTTTAACTTCCAGAAAAACAAATGCTGTTTTACTAGCTGTGGCTTTGGTCCTTTCTTTCGCCGGTCAGTGGACAAACCGGCTGCAGCCCCAGTTTTTTCTTTACCGGACATGGTGGTTTTCCGGCTTAATTATATTAATCGCCCTTAATTCGACGGCCTGCTCGGTTAAAAGGCTGGTCAGGCCGGAAGACGGGCCGGCTCAATACAACGACATAAGATTCGTGGTTGCCGGTGACGGAGATACAGAAAAATTATCGGAAAAGCTGCGGCAACTTTTTGCAAAAGCCGGTTACCTGGTCACTGGTGATGCCGGTTCCCGTTGGGTGGCCAGGAAAGGGAAAATCGCCATTTGGGGTTCTGTTCTTTTCCATATCAGTTTCAGCATTGCGGGATTGGGGATTATCCTGAACAATTTATTCGGCATGTCCGGCGCCATGGCCATTCCTGTTGGGCATACCGTGGTCGAGGAGCACGATGCTTATGTGGGTAAGGTTTGGGAAGGCGCTTTTTTTGGCGAATCCCATGCCGGTTTTTCCATTTATGTAGATGACCTGAGGCCCGAATTCAGGTATGGCAACAAGAGTTTTTCCGCACTGGAAGGACACGTGCTGTTGAAAAACAAAGAGGGAGGCAGCCTCTCTCAGCCTATCAGACCCAATAAAGGCATTACTTTTTGTGGGCGAAAAATTATGTTGGGCAATTTTGGAGCCGCGCCGGTCATAAGTGTCCATTTTAACGGCACGGAGCGTTGGCGAAGTATTATAACTTTAGCTGCCGGGGGAAAAACAGGCCCGCCATTGACCTTTTATGATACGGTGGAGCTTCCCCAAACGCCGGTCCTGGCCAAGATCAGGATATATCCGGAAGCTGAAAGCAAGTCCGGTCAATGGCTTTCCCGGTCATTACTTTTAAAAAACCCGGTTATGGAACTGGAATTGTGGGAAGACAGCAATTTGTTAAAGAAAGGGTTTTTAAAGCCCGGCGAGGCATTGGCCCTGTCCAGTGGACTGGTAGTCAAGTTTGAAGCTGTCCGGTACTACGGATTTTTCAATGTTTCTTTTTTACCAGGCTTATGGGTTATGTATGCGGGACTTTTCCTGGGAGCAGGGGGTCTTATAGTAACCCTTTTGTCTGACTACAGGGTGATCACGGTAGAAAAGGGTAGCCAAAACGGGCAGCAGGTTTTAGTCGTTTCTGGCTGGGCTTATCATTACAAGAATTCCCTGGCCGGTTTAATTCGTAACATTTTGCACGCTTTTGAGTATAAGGAGGATAATCTTGCTAAAGGCTGATGTTATACTGATAATGGCAACGGCATTGCTATATTCCGGAATCTTTTTGTTTTTTATTTTTGGGCTGGTAACGAAAAAAGAAGTTTTCATCAGGTATGCAATAAAGGCTGGATGGATAGGTTTGTTCCTCAATCTTGCGGCAGTGGTAATAAGGTGGCTGCAAGCGGGGCACCCGCCGGTGAATATGTTTGAATTGAACTCTTCAGGGGTGTGTTTGGCCATAGCCCTGTACCTTTTTCTGCAATGGAAAGTACGGGAACTGCGGGTGGTGGGGGTGGTAATTTTTGGCTTCACCGCAATCCTGTTAGGGTGGAGCTTAACTTTATTTACCGGCGTGGAAACATTAAGGCCGGAATACCAAAGTATCTGGTTGGTAGCCCATATATTCTCCGCTTTTACTGCTTTGGCCTTTTACTTAATGTCATTTGCTATTTCCTGTTTATATTTCTTGAATAAATCTTTGGGGCGGGGAAATTATAGCGCTGCTGCCGGGGAAGCGTTAATGGATGAATATAATGTTCGCCTTGTGGCTGCCGGGTTTGTCAGCCATGCCCTGATGCTTATTACCGGCGCTATTTGGGCGCAGGAGGCCTGGGGAAGTTATTGGAGCTGGGACCCGGTGGAAACATGGACTTTATTGGCATGGCTGCTTTATGGTTTATTTTTGCACTTATATTTTTCCTTTGGGTGGCGGGGGGTGAAACTGCAGATAATGACGCTGGCAGCTTTCCCCATAATTGTTTTTTGCTATTGGTGGATTCCCCATTTGCCGCTAAGCAATTTTTAAAGTAACTATAGAAAGAAACCATGTTCTCACCGGAACATGGTTTCTTTCATCCGCTGTTATCCTCTTGCTTCGCTTTACTCCGCTCAGATGGAAATTTGGGTTAATCCTCTTTAATAATTATCTGGTTTCCTTCATTGGTAACCCAAAATTCACTGATGCCCGCTCCTTTGGCTGCTTTGGCATAGTACCTGCCCGGAGACAGCATAACAGCATCAACAGTGCCGTCAGAGCCAATGGCCAGTTCATAATCGGGCCGTGAAAAGTCGGGGCCCACATGGAGTTTGGCCCGGACAATTTTTAAAGAGTTACTGCCTTTTGCCCCGGTGACCCGGAAACTCACGGGTACAAGCCTGGACAGTACGCAGTCCTGAACTTCGTCCGTATGCAACGGGACAATAAATTTTTCCATATCATACCCGTATAACCAAAAGACCAGATAATAATCTCCCTTTGGTACCATTATATCATAATTACCTGCTTTGTCAGTAGTTGTGGTGAAGGTGCCCCGGGGCCCGGTCAGGGTCACCGTTACTTGCTCTAAAGGGGCGCCCGTCATATTGTCTAGAACACATCCGGAAAGGGAGTTATATACGATATTCATTACCACCTCTTCGCCCAGTTCCGGTATTACAGGAAGGTCCAGCAAATCCTCAAGGTTGGGCAAATCATATACTTCTTCCAAAACGGTATCTCCGGGGCCTTCTTGGTATATATTGCCGTATACCGTATCGGCCACGCTCGTTTCGGCAGGATTGTCCGTATCCTGGCGGTCATCGTTCGGATCAACCGAATTTTGGTTGGTTCCAAAATTGCTGTTTTCTACCGCTGTTGTTGCTCCGGTTTCAGCGCCCGTAGTTGGTTGCTCCTGCGTAACTAAACCAGTGGTCCCCTGGGTTGTTGCGCCCTGTTCCGCATCAGAATCATCTGCGTCAACGGTTACTTCTGCCGCAGCCCTGGGGGATTCAAAGGCAATACTTTTCTTTGCTAATAACGGGTAGAGACCGAAATTGTAAGTTACCAAAAATGCGACGCTTGTTACTATGGTCAAGCAGTATTTTCTAATTACACCGGGTTTCACTGGCGGCACACTCCTTTCCCCAAAGGTACAGAAAATTGCGCAAATTTAATCAACAAGGAAAAGATAACCATATTATTAAATCTATTTTACCTCTAAACAAGGGAATAGTCAAACAAGATAAACTTAAAATTATCTCGGCAAAGCAGGAAATCGTAGGCATTTTGGCGAAAGACAGAGGATACATATGAAAAAATTTAGAAAAATTATAAAGGGTAAAGAGAGAGTAAAATGACCGCGATTTTAGTTATGCTAAACAATTTCTTTCATGACCTGACCTCTGCTTTATGGTTTGTTTCTGTTATGGTTATATGGTACCTGGACCGGGCCGCTCGGACGGCGGGAGGGCAACCCGATGCCCTGTACATGAAAGTTTTTCCGGTACTTGTGAAAACCTCCCTGCTAAGTTTGGGCCTAAACCTGGTATTTGGCGTTATTAGGGCATGGGCTTACCGGGATTTTGAATACCTGCCGGCCGCCGGCAAAGGACAAATAACGGCCCTCTATATAAAACATTTCATTTTGTTTTCGATAGTTCTCGTAGGCATAACGATGCTGGTTGGATTATATAGGAAATATCGAAATTTAGTGGGGAGGTAACCCGAAATTGGTCAAAGTCATGTTGGTAACCCCCGATTATCACAGCGGGGTAGTGGAATCGGCCGGTCGGTGGCCGCATATAGGATTTGTCTATATAGCGGGTGAACTTCGGAAAAGGGGTTTTGACGTCATTATATATGACGCCATGTCCAAAGGCCACGACCTGGTGCGGATTACCGAAGAGATAAAGAAAATTAAACCTGACGTTGTGGCAACGACGGCTTTTACCGCGTCTATGCCCGCTGCCGCGGAATTGTTGTACCTGGCCAAAAAATGCCATCCGGGAGTTGTTACAGTCATCGGGGGTATTCATCCTACCTTCATGTATGAGGAGGTATTAAACGGGCATCCTTTTATCGACTATGTTGTACGCTATGAAGGGGAGTATACCATGCCGGAACTGCTGGAAGCCCATTTCGGTCAAAGACCCCTGGCTGAAGTGAAAGGCATAGCTTACCGGTTAAATGGACAGGTTGTTGTTACAGAATTACGCCCCTATATAGAGGACCTGGATACTTTGGTTCCGGCCTGGGATTTGTTGGATTGGGAGGACTATACATTTTATGTGTATCCTGGTTCTCGCCTGGGCATTATATCTACTTCCAGGGGCTGCCAACATGATTGTGGTTTTTGTTCGCAACACAAGTTCTGGCAACGGACCTGGCGAGCCAGGAGCGTGGAAAGTGTTACTTCCGAAATAGAACACCTGGTCAAAGAATACGGCGTGGAAATTTTCTTTATCTCCGATGAATATCCTACCGCTGATCGGGAACGTTGGGAAAAAATCCTGGACTGGCTGATAGATAAACAGCTCGGGGCAATGTTTCTGATTGAAACCAGGGTTGACGATATTATCCGGGATGAAGACATCATGCACAAATACCGGCAGGCCGGTATAATACATATATACGTGGGAATTGAGGCAACTTCCCAGGAAAATCTGGACATATTCAACAAGGGCATAGTTGCCGATGATTCCAAGAGGGCGCTGGACATTATCCATGCCCACGGCATAGTCAGTGAGACTTCTTTCGTGTTGGGGATACCTCAAGAGACCAAGGCCAGCATCAAAAGAACCCTGGAAACGGCTATCAGGTATAACCCTGATTTTGCCCATTTTCTTCTGCTGGCCCCCTGGCCTTATGCCGACATGTATAAAGACCTGAAACAGTATATTGTTACTACTGATTATGCCAGGTATAATCTGGTGGAGCCGGTAATTAAACCTGCCCGGATGACTACTGATGAATTGTTTATGCAGGTATTGAAGTGTTACCAGAAGTTTTATTTCGGGAAGATTGCCGAGTGGGCCACGCTTAAGGACGGTTTCAAGAAAAGGTACGCCATTCAGTCCATGAAGGCCATTATGGAAAACTCTTTTCTTAAAGAACATGTGTTAAAACTGGGCTCAATACCAAAATCGGTGGAAAAGCTGTTGAAAACCTGGGTAAGCTGAATTTATCCATAATGGGGCGGTAAATATCTTTGGCGACCTGTTTTCATGGCGGAGGATGGTTGTTGTTGACAGGGTGGGTATTCTTCATCATGAACTGAAAAAAGTTGGTTGATAAAAGGGCTGGCCTTACGGGTGAGGCCCTTTTCGCTTTTAAGTAGGTGTAATATATTGACAGTGAAAAGTATAGTATAGTATCATTATGTTAGTATACCCCAGCAGGGTATAAAACCATTCCTAAATAAAGATGATTCGTGTGAGAAGTTGCTTATGGAGACCAGACAAGAGCGTATCAACAAACTAAGGGAGCAGATTGCCGATTTAAAGTCAAGGTTACCGGCCCATTCGGTGAAGCCGCCCATGCTCATTGAACTGGAAGAACTGGAAGAACAGTTGGAATTGCTGCTTGGGGCAGAGCCGGAAACAAAAGAGGGAAAGGAGAAAATATGATGAAGGCGCTATCCTGCGCATAAATCCGTCAATGAACCTGAAAAAAGTAGGGCTTTTTGCTGATTAGGAGGTGTTCGGTGTGTCCCTTGGAATAAACGGTGTGAAGGTCACCATCGACAGAGAGAAATGTGAACGTTCCGGCGGATGTTTCGCTAAAAGGGCGTGCCCAGTGAGAGCCATAAGCTATAAAAACGGGAAAATATTAATTGATGGGAGCATCTGCCTGGGATGTGGCAAGTGCCAGGAAGTGTGCCCCAATAAGGCAATATCAGTGGAAGTAAAATGAAAAACGCCGGTTTAACCGGCGTTTTTCATTTTATGCAGGGCGGCAGCGTTCTTTACGGGAACAGTTATATTCATAATTTATTAATTCGCCTTGGGCGTAGGCAATAGCCGCTGAGATGATATCACCGTCAACTCCTGATATGACGAGGAACCCGTAATTCTTTAATGTATTAAAACACTTTTTGTTAATTTTGCCCGCTAAGACTACGTCTACCTGGTTAGCCTGCAATAACTGGGCTGTCTGGTCATATTTATGTTGCAGTCCATGGGCAGAAATTGTTTTCATCCCTACTATTTCTGAATTATTAAGGTCTATAATGGAAAAGTTGGTACTCTGCCCGAAATGGGGATTGACCTTGCCATAAAGCTCGGGAATGGCTACGCGCATAAAGTAATCACTCCGGTTAAGTTATTAATGGCAGGAACAGTTATTTTCTACATAATATTTACAACTGGCACACATTTCAGAGCGGTCTATAATTACTTTGCAGAAAGTTCCAGGAGATTTCCAGCAGGGTTTAGACTGGTTGACAGGTTCCTGGTCCCGGTTAGCGCCGCCCGAACAGTTTTTAATATGCCAACAAGGATACATGGAGACAATCTGGTGAACACCGGCCAGATTCAAACCTTTTTCGTTAATGAGATAGTATATAAACTGTAATCTTTTCACATCCATTTCGCTGTATAACCTTTGTTTATTTCTGCGGGCCGGGGTAATAAGCTTGTTTTTTTCCCAAATACGTAAAGTTTCAGGGTGCACCTTCATTAGTTCTGCAACAACGCTGATAGTGTACATCGGCTTGTCTTCAAGATTCTGTGCAGGCACGCAATCACCTTCTTTGATATGGTGGTTGTTTGTGAAAAAAAGTGAATTATTCTATATATATATTTTAATGGCAATTGGATATTTTTGCAAATATTTACTTACAAATATAGACAGTGGCCGATAGTCGGTGATTTCACCGGAATAATGAAACAATCGTCGGGTAAAATATTTTTAACGGATTGGTCTAGGGGGAATGTCATAGTGGATAAGGAAAAACAAAAGATTGAATGCGATGTCTTAATTTTAGGCGGCGGTCCGGCCGGGTTATCAGCGGCAATTTACTGCGGCAGGGCTAAGCTGAAAACTGTCGTTTTAGAAGAAGGGGTTCCAGGCGGTCAGGCGGCCACCACTTATCATATTGCCAACTACCCCGGAACCTCCGGAGTAATTAACGGTGCCGAATTAACCAACAATATGCGCAAACAGGCCGAATACTTTCAGGCAGACATTCAAAGCGGAGTCAAGGTACAGGAGGTTAACCTCATAAGTGATAAGAAAGTAGTAAAGACCGAAAATGCGGATTATACCAGTCGTGCGGTGATTATAGCGACCGGTGCGCAGCCCAGGAAGTTGCAAGTAGAAGGAGCTGATACTTTTAAATCACGGGGTGTGCACTACTGTGCCACATGTGACGGTCCCTTTTACCAGGGGAAGCGGGTTATCGTGGTGGGAGGCGGAAATTCCGCATTGCAGGAAGCTGTCTTTTTAACCAGGTTTGCCGAACAGGTAGCAATAGTCCATCAATTTGACCATTTCCAGGGGTCTAAAGTTGCCCAGGAAGAAGTTTTTAATAATCCCAAGATAAAAATTAGATGGAATTCTACCATCCGAAAAATACACGGAGACGATAAGGTCTCTCAAGTTACTGTTTATAATTCTGTCACAGGGCAGGAAGAAACAGTTGAAACAGATGCTGTTTTTGTATATATAGGTACAGAACCAAAATCAGAACTGTTTAAAGGACAGGTAGATATGGATGAAACAGGGTATATTATAACAGATGGTGAAATGCGTACCAAGCTACCCGGGGTATTTGCGGCAGGAGATATCAGAAAAAAAGAAGTCAGGCAGGCGATAACAGCCGCGGGAGATGGCGCAACAGCAGCAGTTAACGCTGAAAAATATCTTACCAATTAAGCGCGGCCTACTGACCTCGTTATATTTTAAACTTACTTACTATTTCATCCAACTGTTCGGCTAATTGAGCCAAGGCCTTGGCAGATGCGGCCATTTCCTCATTGGTAGCAGTCATTTCCTGGGTTGCAGCCGATACTTGTTCTGCACTCCTGGCATTTTCATCAGCAATCTGGGAAATTTTATCTATAGCAGAAATAACTACCCTGTTATTTGCCGCAATTTCCTCTGTGGAGGCAGAGTTTTCTTCGGCTATTGCCGCTATATTGTTCATGGATTCTACAACCTTAATACTGTTTTCGGATAATCCTTGGGTGGAAATTGTGATACTTTGCATATATTCCGTAACCAGGTTTACATTCTTTACTATATCTTCCAGGGCCTTTCCTGCGTCCAGACCTAATTTGGAGCCGGCTTCCACTTCCCGGGTGCCTTCGTCCATAGCTTTTACGGCCCGGTTGGTTCCTTGCTGGATATTAGTGATTAATTCTGCTATTTCTTTAGTAGCGTGACTTGAGCGTTCAGCAAGCTTTCTTACCTCATCAGCCACGACAGCAAAGCCTTTACCATGCTCACCGGCCCGAGCCGCTTCAATTGCGGCATTTAAAGCAAGGAGGTTTGTTTGGTCAGCTATATCATCAATGACCTGGATGATTTCACCGATTCTGCCGGAGTATTCGCCCAACTCCCGGATTCTGTTTGCTGTTTCAAAAACTGTCTCCTTGATGCGGTTCATACCTACAATGGCGGATTGAACGGCATGGCCGCCGGTGGCAGCTACTTCGGCAGTTTTATTTGCGGCTTCTGAAACATTTTTTGACCTGTTAGCAACGTCTTCGATGGCGCTTGCCATAGCGGAAACCACTTCTGAGGTATCGTTAATACTACGGGCCTGTTCCTGGGCGCCCATGGCAATTTGATCTATGGCCCGGCTTAGTTGAGTGAAGGTTTGTACTGCCGAATTGACACTTTCCGTCTGTTCCAGGTTGCCGGTGGCTACAGTGCCGATGGAAGCGGCGACGCTTTGGGTCACCTTGGCGGCCTCATCAGCGTTCAAAGACAATTGCTCGCTGGTAGTAGTGACCTGATGGCTGGCATTGATAACCTGGCCGATTAGGGAGCGTATATTCGATAGCATTAAATTCATGGATTTTGCCAGCGCGCCGATTTCGTCGTTTCGTTTATAATGAATATCCTGGCTGAAGTCTCCTTCGGCCATAAGTTTCATTTTGTCCCCAAGGTAGTTGAGGGGTTTCATCATTAATCTTACTAATAAGTAGGTAAGGATAGTACTTACGATAATCAGTACGAGGGCAATACCGATAGCCAGGTTGCGGGCTTTAGCGTTGGCAATGGCTACGTGTTTTGTATCCAAACTGGCTACGAGGGTGCCCCAGCGTTCCAGGTCATAAGACACGGGCATGGCAATCCGGTAGTATTCACTTCCGTCTCCGGCAGTGAACTTCTTGAAATAAGGCTCGTTTACCTGGCTAACCTTTTTTGTAAATTCATCCTGGAGGACCTTACCCACTTCATTGCTTTCGCTATGAGCAAATATTTTGCCGTTTTTGTCAATCAAGTAAATTTCTTTGAGGTCAGGGTTTTTGTTTTTTACTGTTACCAGGCCCTCCTGCAGTGTGAAGAATTGCTGCAAGCCGATGTTATTTGAAGCGACTCCTGAAAGACCAGAAGTTAAACTGACCCCTTTCTGGATAACCTGTTCATACATGATACTGGTGTTTTGCTGAATGACGAAAGTAGTATAGATAAACAGAACAACTATGATTAACCCGACTACAAATAAGGTAAATTTTGTGGCTAACGAATCTTTGTTAAAACTAAATCCTACTTTCGGTTTTTTGATCCTTTTAACTGAGTTCATAAGTTTTACACCCCGCCCCTGACAGAATTTACATGATCATTTAGGCCAACTGGAATGCCAGGAATTATCTAAACAACTATATTCTTCGACACAGATTGACAGAAATCCTGCAAGAATTGAAAAATAAGGAAAAATAGAAAAAAATATTACGAAACAATAATAAGGAAGTTGATATTGAAATTAGGTACAAAAAAATAGAGGGCCTGCCCTGAACAGCAAGCTCTCGAGTATACCGGATTAGAAAATTTTAAGGATTGGAACCTGCTACTGTCGGGTAGTCAGGAGCCTTGGCAAAAGGTTCAAGGCCGATAATGTCTTTATTGCTGGTCCAGCCCATCATACCAAACTTCATGGCATAAGCTTCATAACCAAGCTGGTTGAGGAACATGGTGGCTTGGCTGGCTGTGTGTCCCGTATAGCAGATGACAACAATCTTTTTGTCTTTAGGTAGTTTTTTCAGGTTTTCTTCCTTGGCAATTTCTGCGAAGGGAACGTTGATAGCTCCTTTTACATGTCCCTTAGCGTAATGTTCGGGCTTGCGAATGTCAAGTACAACATATCCCTGGTCGCCGCCCCTGATAACAGTATTATATACCTCGTCCACGGAAATTGTCGGCGCCCGTCCGGAAGTCAGATATTTTTCAGTTTGGGCCAGAATGATGTCTTCAGTAGTAGATTTGCCGGTATTTACTGCCGGCAATTCGTTGTTGGCTTCAGCTTCTACAGCAGTAGTGTCAACTTCGTAGTCAGCAGCTTTCGTAAAGGGTTCTATGGCAAGAACGTCTTTGTTACTGGTCCAGCCCATCATACCATATTTCATGGCATAGGCATCGTATCCTAACTGGTTAAGCAGCAATGTAACCTGGCTGGCTGTATGGCCGGTGTAGCAAATAACAACAACCTTTTTGTCCTTAGGTATTTTAGCCAGATTTTCCTTCTTGAAGATTTCCTGATAAGGTATGTTTATTGCTCCTTTAATATGCCCTTTGGCATAATGTTCAGGTTTCCTGACACTCAAGAGGAAATAACTTTGGTCCCCGCCTTTTACAGCTTTTTCGTATACTTCTTCAACTGAGATAGTGGGCGCTTTGCCGGAACTTAAGTAAGCGTTGGTAGCATCAATAATCTTGGCTGTTTCGGAGCCGTCGGCAGCCGGTGTATTAGTGTTGTTCTCGGCTGTGCTGTTTTCAGTGGTATCCGATTGGACCACTCCTTCCTCCTGTCCGCCACCGCAGCCTGAAAAAGTAAACGCTAGGCCTACCAACAGGACTAGGGCGAGAATGGACAACAGAAGCTTCTTCTTACCAGGCATGCAAACCCCTCCCATGACATTTTTTTGTCCCCGTTAAGGGGAAAAACATACTGCACAACATAGTAGTAATGGATAATATTAGTTCTTCGACACAAACCTACAAATTCCTGCAAATTGTCGATTTCTTTTGGTAATTTCCAGATAAAAATTAATAATATTTCTTACTAGTATTTTCGTAATTACGGGCCCACATAAAACCCCCGGCGATGAACCGGGGGCGGGTACGGAGAAGCAAACGTTTTTCACTGTAAAAGACGCTCGATTTTGGACTTATCAAAACCTATGACGACTTCGCCGTCGATTATACTGGTAGGCACGGCCATACTTTTGGTTTGTGTAATCATTTCCTCACGAGCAGTCGGGTCTTCGGCCACATTACGTTCCTTAAAAGAAACACCTTTTTCTGAAAGATACTCTTTCAGGTGCAGGCATGCCGGTCAGGTTGGCGTAGTAAATACAATAATTTCCTTACTCATTTATATGGTCTCCTTTCTTGAATAAAAAACAACATCTTTTTGTAGCATATATTACCCGGAATTCTATATATATATTCTTGACTACCGACATTGACTCAGATGACCGGAGGGTGTAAAATATAAATATAGCTGCTTGTCTTTTATGACAGCTTAATTTGGAGATGGTCTTATGTTAGTTTGTAGTTTTACTGCATGGGGCTTGAATAAAGTCTGGTCCGGTGAGGACATAGTCAGGGCCCGCAGGGTTTTGACTGCTGCTGATGCTATGATTGTCGGTAGGACAAATAAAAACGGAAAACAGATTTATGGATAAGAACGGCCTATTTTTGTGCCGTTCTTTTTTTCGCGTTGTCCAATTTTTTAATATAAAAAATTGTTTTTTGGCGGATTTTGGGGGCATGACATCAAAAAACATTAAAGCAAAGGGGGTATAGCCTGATTTTTCTAAACCGGTTTTCAAACTGACATTTAGAGTTTTTGACCCCATGGCAGGAAATAAAGCATGATTTCCTTAAATTTTAAAAATGGTGGGAGGCGTAGTAAATGAAAAATTATCAAGCAGGCCAGCTCAGAAACATAGGCATTGTTGCCCACGGGGGTGCCGGAAAAACAAGTTTGGTAGAAGCTATGCTGTTTAACACCGGAGCCATTAACAGGTTAGGAAGAGTAGAAGATGGAACGACCACGGCAGATTATCACCCTGAAGAAATAAAGAGGCAGATTACCATTCATGCCACATTGGTGCCGGTAGAATGGAAAGACTGTAAGGTTAATCTAATTGATACCCCTGGTTATGCAGACTTTATCGGCGACGTTAAAGCTACTTTGCGAGCGGTGGACAGTGCCGTTTTTGTAGTCTGTGCTGCAGCCGGAGTGGAAGTGCAAACAGAAATTATCTGGAATATAATTGACGGAGACAAAAAGCCCCGGGTAGTGTTTATAAATAAAATGGATCGGGAAAATGCCAGTTTTCAAAAAACTTTAGCCAGTTTACAGGACAACCTGAACGGAAACTTTGTGCCGTTACAGATCCCTATTGGGGAAGCCGAAACCTTTCAGGGTTTTGTTGATGTGGTGGAACAGAAGGCTTACCTATATGAAACTAACGGTAAGGTAAAAGAAGTAGAAATACCGGCGGGAATTAGCGGAGAGGTGGCAACTTACCGCGAAAAACTCATCGAATCGGCAGCAGAAATGACGGACCAGGCGCTGGAAAAGTATTTGAATGGGGAAGAGCTCACCAAGGAGGAAATTATTTCCGGTCTCAAATTGGGTATAAAAGAGGGAAAAATAAATCCGGTTCTTTGCGGCTCTGCTAATAAAAACCAGGGCGCCGTGCAGTTACTGGATTTTGTCGTTAATTATATGCCCAGTCCTGAAGACAGAAGTACTGAACCTTTATCTGCTTTGGTCTTTAAAACTATTGTTGACCCCTATGTGGGCAAAATGAATTTTGTCCGGATTTACAGCGGTAGGCTTGCTGCCGATACGCCTTTATTTAACAGCACCAAAAACCAGGCCGAAAAGGTGGGGCAGATTTTATTTGTGCGGGGGAAGACTACCCAACCCATAACCGAAGCCTGGGCGGGGGATATAGTAGGTCTGGTAAAACTGCAGAATACAGATACCAACGATACATTGTGCCTGAAGGAGAAAGACGTCAAACTTGATCCTATAGTATTCCCCGTCCCTACTTTGTCGGTGGCCATCGCTCCCAGGACAAAAGGTGACGAGGATAAACTGGGGAATGCTATTCATAAGTGCCTTGAGGAAGACCCCTGCCTGCGTGTGGAAAAGAATATGGAAACCCATGAAACAATTTTAACCGGAATGGGCGAAACCCACATTGATATTGTTTTGGAAAAAATGAAGCGTAAGTTTGGCGTTGATGTAGTTATGAAGGACCCACGGGTACCTTACCGTGAAACTATCAGAGCTACCGTAAAGGTGGAAGGTAAACATAAGAAACAGACAGGTGGACACGGACAATACGGCCATGTATGGTTGAGATTGGAACCTCTAATGGATAAAGAATTTGAGTTTGACGAAGAAATCTTCGGTGGCGCCGTGCCCAAACAATACATCCCGGCTGTGGAGAAAGGAATCCGTGAAGCGATGGCTGAGGGTGTGATAGCCGGCTTCCCCGTAACAGGCATTAAGGCAGTGGTTTACGATGGTTCACATCATCCCGTTGATTCGTCAGAAATGGCCTTTAAAATTGCATCGGCCCAGGCTTTTAAAAAAGGTGTGTTGCAGGCAAAGCCAATATTGTTAGAGCCGGTTATGAATGTAGAAGTGACAGTGCCCGAAAGTTATATGGGCGATATTATCAGTGACTTCAATACCAAGCGCGGACGTATTCTTGGTATGGATCCGCTAGGTAAGTATACAGTGGTAAAGGCTCAGGTTCCTTTGGCAGAAATGTACAGGTATGCCATTGATCTAAAGTCTATGACTCAGGGCCGTGGCCAGTTTACTATGGAATTTGCTCAATATGAAGAGGTTCCGGCTCGGCTGGCCGAAGAAATAATTAACCAGGCAAGGGCGGCAAAGGAAGCGGCAGAAAAGTAAGAGGTTTTTCCATACTTTTAATTCTACCATGCTGTTTTTCCCCATATATTTTCTTGATAGGCATTCAGGAAAAGGGGGAAAGATATGGCTGGTAGGACTTTGCTTTTCATTATCAGAAAAAAAATGGTGGTACTTTTTATTGCTGCTCTTTTTTTGACAACGGGCCTTTATCACTGGGCTGCAAGCGCTTTGGCCCGTAAGGCTTATTATCCTTTACAGGGAAAAAAAATAGTGCTTGACCCGGGACACGGAGGAGTCGACAGCGGGGCCAACGATTCTTCCGGTTTTAAAGAAAAAACGGTAAACCTTGAAGTGGCTCTGAAACTTAGAGAGCTGCTGGTTCTTGGCGGGGCCGAAGTTATTATGACCAGGACTGATGACAGTGACGTAACGGAAAAAGGTGACCCTGGCAAAAAACGTTACCACCGGGATATGGACGGCCGCAGAAAATTAATGAATGAAAGTGGAGCCGATGTATTTATCAGTCTGCATGTAAATGCCTGTCGGGGGGCGCACAGAACCAGGGGAGCTTTTGTTTATTACCATAAAAATTCGGAATCTGGAAAAATGCTGGCCGAATGTTTGGCGGCCCAGTTAAACCATTATGTAGCCGATTACAAAAAAGAAGGGGAACTGGCTATCCATAAGGCGTGCACGGCCAACTATTACCTGCTTAGAAATGCTAAAATCCCAGCAGCTCTGGTCGAGATGGGTTTTATGACTCATCCCGAAGAAAAAAGGCTACTGTCAAACCAAGATTATCAAAAAGGGCTGGCCAAAGCTTTGGCCGACGGGTTACGGGATTACTTCTTGAATCAGGCGCTTAGTTCTTAGCATTTACGTAATTTAGGGGGTTGTTAATTTCCGGACTTTGCGGTATGATAATAACAAGAGAATGAATAGAATTTTCAGACAATACACCAATGCTTCAAGGAGGGACAGCAATGTCGAAACTGATAGCCGTTGCCGGAAAAGGCGGTACTGGGAAAACTACATTTACTGCTATACTTTTAAGGGAGTTAGTTAAAAACAAAAAAGCCGCCATACTGGCCGTTGATGCAGACCCCAACGCTAACCTGAACGAGGCTTTAGGGCTGGAAGTGGATACTACTATTTCTGACGCCGTCGACGAAGTAAAGTCCGGTCAAACAATTCCCAGCGGAATGACCAAAGAAGCCTTTATGAAATGGAGACTAAGCCAGGCGTTAATTGAAACCCAGTATATCGATTTACTGGTAATGGGTGTGCCCGAGGGCTCCGGTTGTTATTGTTATCCTAACAACCTGTTAAGGGACCATCTAGCCAGTCTGCGGGATAATTATGATTATGTAGTGACTGATAATGAGGCCGGCCTTGAACACTTAAGCCGCCAGGTTATTCAGAACGTGGACTATCTCTTTATAATCAGTGATGCATCGGCCAGAGGAATTCGTTCCGCCGGTAGGGTTAACCAGATTGTCAAAAACCTGTCCACTCCTGTAAAAAAAGTATATCTTATAGTAACCAAGACAATGGAACAGGGTATAGATGATTTAATGGATGAGATTAAAGCAACAGGTGTGGAACTTATTGGTACCATTCCATATGATCCGATGGTAGCTGAATTTGACCTGAAGAGCAAACCATTGTTTGATCTTCCCGATGGTTCCGTGGCAGTTCAGGCTGTGCGCGAGATAATTCAAAAAACAGGCATCTAACTGGAGAAAAATTTGTGTACATTTACTCAGAAAAAGTTATAGACAAAGTTTCATATTGACTTCTTAAAAAGCAAGGCCGCCTCCCGTCCGAGCACTTAACTTGAGTTGAGTGCCGGACTTCCCGGCGGCCTTCGCCATCTTCAAACATTGAGTATATTTACTCAGAATTTTTTTGGGGGAACGGGTTGGGTGGGGCGGAGTTGGGGATAATAAAACCCGAAGGAGGTTAGAAAATGAAAGACGATAAGAACAGACGTGATGTACATGACTTTGTCCCCACGGAGTTGGGTTCTGCCATCCAGGCCAATGTGGCGGGCCGCCCCCTTGACAGGGAGATAATGATAGAAGATAACCCTGACCCGGCCAACCAGATCATGAATAAGGAGAAAAAGGTTGACGCACCTATAGCAAAAGAATGAAGACCGCATTAGAGGTTTCCAAAAAAAAGACAACTAACTTGTTTCAACCTGTTCGCGTTTATTTTGAGCAGGAGGCCCTTAATTATCCTTTGGGCAGACAAATCTACGAGCGGGTCCAAAAAGAAGGGACGGAAATTAAAATGGTCGGGTCCCACAACAGGGTTACGGGCATACCCGGTGATACGCCACAAATGAGTTACCGCGAAGCAAAAAGGACCTTGGTGGTTGGTGTGCGCAGAAGTAAAAATTTCGAATCCTGCAAACCCTCCGCGCACTACCAGTTGCCTTTAGTTACCAGTTGCCCGGGGATGTGTGAATACTGTTATCTCAATACCACTCTGGGTAAAAAGCCTTATGTCCGGGTTTATGTCAATATTGAGGAAATTCTGACCCGGGCCCGCGAATACATTAATCAGCGTAAACCCGAGATAACAATTTTTGAAGGGGCGGCTACATCTGACCCGGTGCCGGTTGAGTATTTGTCTGGGGCATTGCGCCGGGCCATAGAGTTTTTTGGGCAGCAGGAATACGGGCGTTTCCGCTTTGTCACAAAATTTACGGAAGTAGAGGGTTTGCTCAGTCTGCAACATAACGGCCACACCCGTTTCAGATTCAGTATTAACAGTGACCAAGTCATTTCACGTTATGAACGCCGGACCCCGCCCCTAAAGGAAAGAATACAGGCTGCGGGCAAAGTATTTAAGGCCGGATATCCGCTGGGGTTTATCGTTGCCCCCATTTTTGTATATGATGGGTGGCAGCAGGACTACACAAAATTGTTTAAAGAGCTTTATTGTCAATTGGGCAAGGTACAGGACCTGACTTTTGAATTTATTACTCACCGGTTTACCAGACGGGCTAAGGCCAATATTTTAAGCCTGTTTCCGCAAAGTGACTTGCCGATGGAAGAACAACAACGGCAATTTAAATTCGGACAATTCGGATACGGAAAATTCATCTATCCTAAAGAAACGCTACAGGAAATAGAAAGCTTTATGAAAAGTATGGTGAAGGAATTCTTTCCCCAGGCAAAAACGGAGTATTTCGTATAGCTGCCGCTTTTTCAGCGGCAGCTATTTTTTTCAAAGGTGACGAGGAAAAAGTTAGTATTTGTCGAAATACATAGAAGATGTTACAAAATTTTGCTAAGGAGTGGTCTTATGGTTTTGGTTGATGTGCGAGGCAAGATAGTAGTAACATTGACAATTTTCATTTTTTTACTGAGCCTGCTTCCGGTTAAGCCTATTTGGGCGGGGACGCCGAGCCTGACCATTTTGAGTCCGGCTGACGGGGCTGTAGTATACAACAATACTGTAAGTATAAGCGGCTATGTGAGCGATGTGGCCGCTTCGGGCCTACGGATCAACGGCGCCGTTGTAGCTTTTGATGCGGGAGGTCGTTTTAACTGGCCTGTAACACTAAATGCAGGAGATAATACAATCACTGTGACAGCCACCAGTTCCACCGGACATACCACCACCAAAACCGTAAACGTCTATTATGACTCCACTGCGCCACAGGTAGAGGTGACGAGTCACAAAACAAACGATGTTGTCTCATCGCCGAGTATAAATCTTCAGGGCGTTGTAAAGAACAGAACGGTTGGGACTGAGCTGTGGATAAACGGAAACAAAGCAGTCATTAATACCGATGACAGGTTTACTTACCCTTTAACCCTGAATCAGGGACTGAATACTGTTCATGTAAAAGTTACCGACGGCGGGGTAGTCACTTCCGAAACCTATCTCTATTTAACTTACAACCAGACGGCGCTGCTGGACAGTCTGCAGGTCAACGGCCTGCCCGCAACCGATTGGATGGTTGTAAATTCGGGGCATGTGACTGTTTCCGGTTCCATACTTACTCCGCTGAGCGGCACAATTAACGGCCGGACCGTCAGCGGATCCTTTTCTGAGGATTTTTTCCTTCAACCCGGTGAAAACAGTTTTACTGTCGATGTGGACAATGGCGCCTTAGTTAGAACATTTCGGGTCCTTTATGACAACGGCCAACCTTTCGTTTATAACCTCAATCCTGCTGCCGACTCAGTAATAACCAGTACTTCAGCCACAGTTACTTTAACGGGCGCCACCTTTGGAGCCACATCCCTGAAAATAAATGGGAACAGCGTTCCTTTAAGCGCTACAGGTACGTTTTCTGCCAATATCACCTTGACACCGGGTTTGAATAATATTCCCATGGAAGTAGGCAAAAACGGCTCAATTAACACCTATACTTACCGGTTAACCTATACTAACGGACCTGCCGTAACAATCACAGAACCGGCCGATGGATATGTCACCGGGAATAACACTATTACAGTGAAGGGCACGGTCAATGCCAATACCACATCCCTGAAGGTCAAAAACAATACCGGTTTAAATCCTGTCGAAGAAAATGTTCCCATTAATAGCGATAAATCTTTCAGCAAAACAATTAACCTTAAACCGGGATTAAACTCCATAACATTTACGGCGGCTACCTCGGGCGGAGTAACGGTGACCACTACTATTAAGGTTACTTACAGCGGTGTGCCGGTAATCAATGTAACAAGCCCTAACGTGAACGAAATAGTGTATTCCACTACAGTAACCATTGGCGGGCAAGTGTTCAATACTGTAAAAGACGGTTTAAAAATAAACGGGTCTGTAGTAGCTTTTGATGTCAATGGGAACTTTGCGAAAACCTTAACTTTAAATCAGGGAGATAATACTGTGAGCCTGACGGCTACTGACGGTAATACTACGGTGACTAAAACCCTGATCATCAAATGTGATACCAGCCCAATTATAAACGTTACTGCACCCTCATCGGGTATTTCCACTCCCCAGACATCGGTTACTGTTACGGGGTATGCGTTTAATACGGATAAGTGGGGGTTTACTGTCAATGATGCTCTTGTTCCCTTAAGCGCCGATGGATATTTCTCGAAAACGGTGAACCTGACCAGAAAAGTAAACAATATAGTCCTTAAAGCCACAAAAGACGGGGTTACAACCGGTAAGACTATTGTAGTTTATTATACCGGAGACCCTGTATTAAAGATTGACTCACCCCTAGACGGGTCCACTGTGACCACCGGTTACATCAACGTCAAGGGTACCGTTTACCCTGTAGACGGTTTGAACTCCTTTACTATGGAGTGTGACGGACGTACATACAAGGTAGTTTGTGACGGGAATACCGGGGCTTTTGACCAGCCTGTGAAATTAAAAGAAGGGGATAATGAAATCAAGATTACTGTTGATTACGGAGCAGACAAACCCCTGGAAAAAAAGTTAAAAGTTAAATATGATAACTCCCCCGGGGTGACAGTATATTCAATCTTTGACGGGATGACGGTCTTTTCCAACAAGCTTAAAATAACTGGCCAAGTTGAACGGACACAGGCCGGCGGATTGAAGATAAATAATGAGGTCGTCGATTTTGACCAGGGCGGGGATTTTTCCAAATCCGTAACTCTTGTCGCAGGAGCAAATTCTATCGATATATCCGCGACCGGAGGGAGTAAAACAACAACGAAAAAGTATACCGTTTATTACAACGACATCGCCAAAACCGGTGCGGAAGTTGAACTTACGGTGAAAAAAGGAGAAGAAACCAAGGCTTTCGGTGAGTTCCTAAATATAAAAACGGCCGGGAATGATTACGCCGAAAATACTCTCAATATGGAAATAGTTGACCCGGAAGATATCGAAGAACCACCTCTTTCCGCGGCCTACGTCGGGCCGGTAACAGACATTGATTTTGAGCGGGCGCCTCTCGAACCTTTTGTCCTGACGTTAAAGTACGATAAGGTAATAAAAGATGCGCAGGCCCGTAGACTGTCGGTGTTTTATTATGATGAGGACAAAGATGAATGGAAGGTTCTGGGAGGGAAAATAAATACAGAAAATAAAACTATATCGGTTAAAACGGACAAAGAAGGAAAATATGCGGTAATGGTATATTTCAAAACCTTCGACGATATAATAAACCATTGGGCTGAGAAGGATATTGAGTATCTGATTTCCCAGGGAATTATTACAGGCCAGCCAAGTTCACGTTTCAATCCCGATGGGCTAATTACCAGAGCTGAATTTGCCACTATGTTGGCCAAGGCCTGCGGTTTGGACCCATACGAGCCGCAAAGCGAGTCCTTCCGTGATGTTGATGAGAATCATTGGGCTTTTCCCTATGTTGAGGCAGCGGTGCGGGCGGGTATAGTGAACGGCGTTTCAGCCAGCTATTTTGCGCCCGCCAGAACCATCACCAGGGAGCAGGCAGCCGTAATGCTGGCAAGGGCGGCAAATGTGGAAATGCTTGACAATGACAAGGCCAAGGAAGTTCTCGACAGCTTTGTAGATGGCAAAAAGGTTAGTAAGTTTGCTGATATAGAAGTTGCTTCGGTAGTAGAGGCCGGGCTTTTGCAGGGAACGGGAGAATACAGATTTCTACCTCAGGGAACTACTACCAGGGCCCAGGCGGCTGCTATGATGGTGCGGCTTATGGAAACACTGGCCGAACAAGAGAAATAGGCTCTAAAAAAGCTATGACATTATGGCAGAAACCCGGTTCGTACTCTATGTGAAATCGGGTTTCTGCCTTTGTTAATAATCTTTTGTTCTTTTTTAACAGGATTATTTGTTTTCATAGCGAAAAAAATAAAACGAGGTAAATCAGGAAATAAGTACTTCACAATTAATTTATTTAGGGGGTAACAATGTCCTTAGGTAAACGGTCAATCAGTATATTGTTGGTGGTTTTTTTTGTAATAACTGTTGTAGGAGGACCGGTTATTGCTCCGGGATATGCCCAGGAACCCGGTATTGTCGGAAAAGCCGGGGTTTTGATTGATGCCAGAAGCGGCCAGGTGCTTTACGCCAAAAACCCGGATCTCCGGCTGCCTCCAGCGAGCACAACCAAAATACTGACAGTGGCCATAGCGTTGGAGGAAGGGGATGTTAACGACAAAGTTACGGTAAGTAAAAACGCTGTAACGCAGGAAGGTTCATCTATTTATCTGACGGCAGGGGAAACCCTGACTCTGGAAGACCTGTTATACGGCGTACTTTTAAGCTCTGGAAATGACGCGGCTGTGGCTGTAGCCGAGCATATTGCCGGTTCTGTGCCTGCCTTTGTAGAGCTGATGAACAAAAAAGCGAAAGAATGGGGCGCAACAAATTCCAATTTTTGCAACCCTAATGGGTTGCCCAATGATGAACATTATACCACTGCCAGGGATTTAGCCATGATTGCCAAACATGCTATGGAATTGCCTTTGTTTCGGGAGATGGCCGCTACCAAGGTAAAGGAAATTAAACGGGCCGATCCGGCCAATTTCTTCAGACTCATAAACCATAATAAATTGTTGTGGCGCTATGAAGGGGCTAATGGAATTAAGACGGGCTACACAAGGGTTGCCCAGCAGTGCCTGGTTTCATCCGCAAAACGTGGGGACCAGGAGTTTATAGCGGTGGTTTTGGGTTCGGTGGGGAATAACATTTGGACAGATTCTATGGCCCTGCTTGACTATGGATTTAAAAATTTCCGGACAACCAAACTTGTCGAGAAAGGCAAGTTCATACAGGAGATTTCTGTCAAAGACGGGACAGGTAAAGTGCGGGTTGTCACGGAAAAGGAACAATACTTTACCGGCAAACTGGCAGACAATGAGGTTCCCAAAGCAAAAACCATTATTTTCAAGGGATTGGCTGCTCCTATCAAAAAAGGCCAAAAGGTCGGATATATTACTTATAACTTCGGCGATAAGGAAATCGGGCGCGTATATTTGGTGGCGGCCAATGCCGTTGATAAAAAAGTGATGGTGGAAAGGCACCCTTGGATACTGCCGGTGGCAGGAATCACCCTTTGTCTGGGGTTTGTAATAACATGGAACAGGAAACGCGCTTTACGGCGGTACAGAAAAGGTTTCAAACATTTTTACAGGGGCCCCATCAGGTAAACGGCAAAAGTTAGAAAGGGTTGGTTTGGTAAAATGGATGTAAAATTGTTTTTTGAAGCCTTTTGGGATGAGATAATCAAAGTTACGACAGCTTTTGTAACATGGGGTCTCGGGGTTGTATTTATGATTTTATATTGTTTTTTTCTGGTATGGCTTCAGAAGACTTTTGGTCTGTACCTGACAATTGTTGGAGCCCTTTTTTTTCTTACTGTTGCTTTCTTTTTAATTGATTTATGGTGGAGTTATAACCGGTTCAAACATATTAAACGTATGAAAGATATAGGTTAGTTAAATAAATTGGTCTATTTGGGAGATACTATTTATTGAGGTGAAAATATGGACCAAAACCCCAAAAGACCAGATTTGAAGTTGCTTAAAAGTTCTGCATTAGAAATTTTGCATGACCAGATTATGAACAGGCTGGACACACCGGAAAAAGCCGGAATTAAGAGCTTGCTGGCTAAAAATAACCGGCTCTTGAAAAAAGTATTTTATAACTACATGTCGGAACACAAAACGGGTAATGTCAAGGATATCATGGTTGCCCTGGATAACCTCCTGGATATTCATGCCAGGGAGTGTTATACCATCGGTTACCTGGACGGCATTGGTCATAAACGCTCGGAAATTAAGCTAAAGACCTGAGCCGCGGCTCAGGTTTATTTTTTGCTCCGGTTCTGCCAAAAGAAGGAATTTTCCATCTCCTTGTCGAAAAATAACGAATTAAGTACTTGCACGTTATATCTAAGTCGGATTAGGGGAGAGTGGTAGTCTTGTTAAAGCGCAGCTTCGGACTAAAACTGGTTGTGGTGTTTGTGATAATGCTGTTTTTTGTGGCCACCGGGGTCGGACTTTACGCGCTGAATAACATGGATGGTCAGATGAAAGCGTTGATTAGTGAAAAGCTTATGTCTGATATAGCGACTGGGAGTGAGCTGCTGGAAGTTATCTATCCGGGGGATTGGTATGTTCGGGGCGGCAATCTTTACAAAGGCGATTTGCAGATTGCCTCTGATTTTCCTTTTGTTACTAAACTGGCTAAGTTAACAGGAGATACTGTGCAGTTATATTTTAGAGGGCAACTGTTGGCCGGAAGCACCGGTGATGTGAATAAGGAAGGGTTTGGTGGGCAGGAATTGGAGCGCCTGGCGCGGTCTACCAGGGCCGGACTGGAAAGTATTGCCGGTAATCAGGTCGGGGTCAGGCCAATTGTTACAAAGAGCGGGGAGCAGGTCGGGTTTTGGATCGTAACTGTTCCTGCTAACAGGCACAAGGTGATGATCCGGAACCTGCAGATAAAAATGATGGCTGGAGCCTACTTTGCGCTTTTTGTAACCAGTTTTATATTTTACATGATTACCCGCATCATTTCCAAGCCGATAAACCAGATAGTAGACGGAATGACCAACGCTGAAAAAGGCGATTTATCTGTCAAACTGGATATCGATACCCAGGACGAATTTAGTTTTCTCGGCGAAAAATTTAACAGTATGATTGACCATATTGGTGTACTGGTTAATAATATAGTGACCATTGCTGAAAAAGTTGCTAATCATGCCGATACTCTTAATTTCGGCGCAGCCGAATCTTCCAAGATTACTGAGCAGATAGCCCAGACTGTCCAGATGGTGGCTACGGGAACGGAAGACCAGTCCAAAAGTATAGAACAAACATCACTCACCATTAACGAAATGTCCAAGGGCATCCAGCAGGTTGCCGGCAATTCCCAAAACGTATTAAACGCCTCCCATGAAGCTAACGAAGCTGCCCTGGAGGGCGGTAAGGCTGTTGAAAATGCCATTAAACAAATGGCGTCCATAAGTACAACTGTAAATAATTCAGCTTTAACTGTCAGGGCATTGGGAGAAAGGTCCCAGCAGATTGGTTACATAGTGGATATAATCACGGGTATCGCGAAGCAGACCAACCTACTTGCCTTAAATGCTGCCATTGAGGCAGCCAGGGCCGGGGAACAGGGCCGGGGATTTGCGGTTGTAGCGGAAGAAGTGAGAAAATTGGCGGAACAGTCGGGAGAGGCCGCAAAACAAATAGCCGACCTGGTGAAAGAAATTCAGGAAGATACAGAGCAGGCGGTTCAGGCCATGGAATCAGGTTTGCAGGAAGTTGCTAACGGAACAGTGGCTGTAAATAATGCCGGCGAAGCATTTAAAAATATTATGAATACTATATCCAAAGTAGTGGACCAGATCCAGGAGGTTTCCGTAGCTGCCGAAGAGATGGCTGCCGCTGCTGGACAGGCAGTTGCCGCTATTCAAAACGTTGCCAGTATTTCCGAGGAAACAGCCGCCAGCGCCCAACAGGTGGCTGCAGCGGCTGAAGAACAGACTGCATCTGTGGAAGAAACGGCAGCCTCAGCCAGTGTTTTGGCGGACCTGGCCAATGAGCTCAGGGAAAGTGTCAGCCGTTTTAAAGTATAAGGGAAAAGCAGGCCTGGCCTGCTTTTTATGTCGGGCAGGGCCCTGGTCTTAATCCGGCACTATCCTTTCCAGCAGGGCGGCGAACTGCCTGATAAACGGGAGTACTGCCAGCGAGCTGATGACGTTGAAAATGGTATGCGCATTGGCAATCTGGCGGGGCAGGCTATCGGCAGTTATGGTTAACAGGTTGCTGAACGGAGCAATTAAAGGAAAGAAGATCAGTACACCTACCACATTTAAAAGAACGTGAGCCCACGCCACCCTTTGCGCTGCAGGTGAACTGCCGATGGCTGCCAGTATTCCGGTAATACAGGTGCCAATGTTACTGCCCAGGACCATGGCTATTGCCATGGGCAAGTCTATCAGTCCCTGGTGAGACAAAGCAATGATAATACCGGTGGTCGTGCTGCTGCTGTGGATTAACGCTGTAACTGTTATACCTGCCAGAAGTGCCAGGAGATGCGATTGCCCCAGCGAATGCATTACGGTGTTAAACAAGGAGGAATTTTTTAGGGGCTCCATGGAGCCGGTTATTACGCCAATGCCCAAAAACACGATACCAAACCCCACAATTGACTGCCCCAGGTAATACCAGCCCTTCCTCCTACTCCAGGTCATGATGATGGCGCCTAATCCGATAGCGGGGAGGGCCAGGTCATTCAGGTTAAAGGAAATGATTTGCGTTGTTATACATGTACCTATATTAGTGCCCAGGACAATGCCCAGGGCCTGGGTAAAGCTGATAACTCTGGCATTTACCAAACCTATTGTCATTACCGTAATCGCAGTGCTGCTTTGAACTAACATGGTAATTATGGTGCCGGCCAGGGTACCCATAGCCGCGGTTCGGGTAAGGGTATGCAGAGCCTGCCGCATTCGGCGTTGGGCTACATTTTCCAGACCCGTTTTCATAAACTGCATGCCAAACAGCAACAGGGCCATGCCGGCGCTCAGTTTCAACAAAACAGTCATATTTTACCTCCGGTTTAAGAGGTTACAATAACTCTTATGTGGGATATGCGAAAATATGACGGACAGTCATAAACCAAATACTACTATTGACTGTAGTACCAATATGTAGTATGATGTTCTTACCGATATATAGGGAGGGAATGAGGGTGAAGTTTTTCAAGAGCCTGATTTCAGATTTCAAACCTCATAAAATGGGGCTGAAAAAGGTTTTGGGTGATTTAGAAGCCGATATTATGGGAATTATTTGGAAAGAAGGCAAGGCTACTGTTAGGGATGTATATGAAGCGCTTCGGTTACAAAGAGAGATAGCCTATACTACTGTAATGACCATTATGGGCAGGTTGGCGGAGAAGAATTTGCTCACTAAAGAACCTTTGGGTAATGCTTATGTCTATACGCCCACAGTATCCCAGGAGGAATTTTCCAAGCAAGTTGTCAGTGAAGTGCTTGACGGGCTGTTAGAAGAATTTGCTGAACCTGCGATATCCCATTTAGTTGAGAGGATTAGCTCGGAGGATGAAAATAAGATCGCCGAACTGGAGAAGCTTATCAGGGAAAGGCGGTCCAAGGGGGCTAAGTAAAAATGGATTTCAAACTATTTGTTTCCCAGGTAGCCCACCCCTTTATTTTATATGTATTATTCGGAACTCTTTTTTCCTATGTCCTGATAAAGCAGTTATTTAGGATGCCGAGGTTTCAAAATGCCAGGGCAAAGGTATACATGCTGTTTATTCCCCTGTTGCTTCCCTTTGGCGCGTTTATTATACTGCAAACTACTCGGTACCAGCAGTGTATCTTAACTGTTGATTATAACCATAAGACATTTAATATGATAAACCAGTGGCTTTGTTCCATGGGAAATGTCTTAGCCACTTATATAACGCCGCTGTTTCTTCTTACAGGCGCCCTGGCCATCTTTAAGGCTATTGTCAGCCTGATAGCCTGCAACAGGATGATTCGGCGTTATGGTTTTGCCTTGCCGGAAAATTTCCCGGTATTGTTCAAAATCTTAAAAGGGCTATGCCATAAAGCAGATATTGCGGTACCAAGGGTACTTGTCACAAGGGATCGGTTTGCCCGGTCTTTTACCTTTGGTTTTAAAAAGCCGGTAATTGTTCTTTCCCAGGGACTTATTGACAACCTCGATGAAGATGAACTGGAAGCGGTATTGGCCCATGAACTGGCTCATATCATCAGGTCTGACTCAATTTTAAACTGGATTACCGTCTTTTTAAGAGACGTAATGTTTTTCACTCCGGTAATGTACTGGCTCTTCCGGGATCTGTCCCAGGAAAAAGAGCATGCCACTGATGATATAACCATAGCCTTATCAGGGAAACCGCTTGCCCTGGCGGGCGCCCTGATAAAAGTTTGGCGCATGTCACCGAAGAATATTTGGGCTTCCATAGCCCTGGATAACTTTATGCCTTATCCTAATTTTGCGGCCGGCGAAGGCGCTTTGGAAGGAAGGATTACCCGAATCATAGACCGCGATGCATACAGGGAGACAGGATTGAGTAAAATTCTGCTTCCCCTGATTGCAGTGGCAGGCAGCAGTTTACTGCTGCTGTATCTGGTTTGTTAATGAAAAATAATTACAACATCAAATTAGCAGTTGACTTTAAAATTAATAAAAATTATCATATGTTTAGTAGTACTAAAAGGTGTAGTAGAATAATGTTTGAGGAGGTATTTTTGTGAGCAGAGCAGATAAAAAAGCGAAATTTACTGAGCAAAAATCAAGAAAGGCCTCAACGATGTTTCTTATTGGTGTAGGTGTTATTATTGTGGCTGCTGTTGGTTTCTTTGCTTTAAGGAAGCCGCAAGGGATTGAAGGAACAGTAAATGTTGGCGCAACAGATTACACCAACCAGTCTATAGAAATGACCGAGATTAAACCTGAAATAACCGATACAAAAGTGGTTGTTAATATGGACGACATCAAGAACAACAAGATAGTTACTTTCAACGTTCCCGGAATATCTTTTACTTTGAATAATGGGACTCCGTTTAATTACCTTCCCCTGGTGGCCTATGTTTCTCCGCAAGGAAACGTGGTTCTGGCAAGAAGCCTTTGTGAACCGTGCAGTGGTACCAGGTTCCACATTGAAGGGGAAGAGTTGGTCTGCAACGCCTGCGGCACTAGGTGGTCTCTGGAGAATTTGCAGGGAATTTCAGGCGGCTGTCCGGAGTACCCACCGGAAACTGTTAAATACCAGGCAGACGGTAACAAAATGGTCATTGATATGCAAGTCCTGAAAAATTGGCAGCCACGGCCAATTTAGAAAAAGATGATGCACATTACCGCAACTTTTTCCAGTGCAGTGTTATTTTCAGTCCGGTAATAATTGCCAACCTGCTGTAACTAATATTTGGTTTTATACCTCACGGGGGTGTAACAAATGGCCGAAACCGAAAAGCCTGCTCATGCAGATTACGCTGAACCGGGGCCGGGAGATCATAGGCACTTTGAAGAAATAAGTGAAGAGTTGCTAAGGCTTAACAAGAGGGAAAGGCTTTATTCCCGGGCCTTGGTTGGTATCGTTGGATTTGTCGCAGTTGCAGGAATTGCAGGCTTTATCATTAAGGGTTATCCTGTTATAAACGGTACGCGGGCTTTTCCTAAACAGTACAATGTTTCCGGGGTTTCGTTTACCCCTTTGGATAATTATGCACAGGCAGGTAGCGGCAGCAGCGGCGGCGCCTGCAGCTTGTCTGATAGTGGGAGTGAGTGCTGCCAACAAATGGGCGGAAGTACCGCAGCAAACAACCTCCTGGCGTTAGAAAAACAGGCTTTGCAGAAATATCGGCAGGATAGTGCCCAAAATGCCGCAGCCGTATCAGGTATAAAGGCTAAAGCTACCGATTACGGTTGCCATATACAAATAGATATCATAGATAGCCAGGGACAAATCATTGCCAGTTACGGTTACCAGGGAGGTCCATTATACCGGATTCAATAAAGGTTAGCTTGTAAAGGCGGTGCTTTAAGTGAAGCTGCACAATATTGCAATAAATAACCTTCGGCGCAGAAAAACCAAAATGGCTTTCTTGATCGCCGGGATGGTCATAGGTATCGCAACGATTGTTACATTGTACACAATAACTACTGCCATGGAGCAGGAAATTGCGGACAAGTTTGACCAAATCGGTTCGAACATGACGGTGGTGCCGCAATCAGACTCCCTAAGTATGTCTTATGAAGGTGTCAGTGCTTCTGATGTGGGCGGCAGCGTAAACCTGATGACAATGGACGATGTGGCCAAAATCAGAACGATAAAAAATAAGGAGAACATAGCTACTGTAGCTCCTAAGCTCCTGGATTCCCTGGAAGTTGAAAAGAAGAAAAGGCTGGTCATGGGTATACAGTTCCCCGCTGAACTCAGGTTGAAAAAATGGTGGAAGATAAACGGTAGCAAGCCGGAGAATGAAAAAGATATCCTCCTCGGGTCTGAAGCTGCCCGGGCGCTCGGGAAGAAACCGGGAGACCAACTGGAGATTGGCGGGAGCCGGTATAAGATTGCCGGGGTGCTGGAGCCAACGGGGAACCAGGAGGATTCGGTGATTTTTATGGATTTATCGACCTTGCAGGCGCTGACAGGAAAAAAGGATGCGGTCAGCTTTGTAGAGGTTGCTGCACTTTGTTATACATGCCCTATCGAAGAGATAACCAGGCAGATATCTGAAAAACTGCCAAACACCAAAGTTACGGCTATCAGGGAGGCGGTGCAGGCCAGGAAGGACTTTGTGGACAGGTTCAGCCAATTGGGAATTTCCGTTTCCATCATAGTGCTTGTGATAGGTTCCCTGGTTGTCCTGACCACGATGATGTCTTCCGTTAACGAACGAACCAGAGAAATTGGCATTTTTCGAGCGATAGGATTCAGAAAAAGCAGTATCGTTGCTATAATTCTTATGGAAGCCGGCATTATCAGCATAATAGGGGGGTTGGCCGGGTACCTGGTCGGTATGGCAGCTGCTAAATTTACTGCACCGGTAATTGCCCAGATGGAAGTAATTATTTCCTGGAAATACAAGACAGGGCTTGCTTCTCTGGTAATTGCCATAATTGTCGGTCTGCTGGCCAGCTTCCTGCCGGCCTTGCAGGCGGCTCGCCAGGACCCTGTGGAAGCCCTTCGCTATATGTAGTTTAAGCTTATTGCGTGTAAAGGTTGAAGTGCTGTGGACGTTTGGAAAGTCTTAGTATGTGGGGGCTTAGGTGTTAGTCCATGAATTTTAAGGGGGACTGCTTAATGAGTTTGATTCGGGTAAATAACGTTAAAAAGGTATATAACGGCGGGGAAGGTGAAGTTGTAGCGCTGGGAGGTATAACTTTTGAAGTGCAGGAAGGGGAGTTTATTGCTTTAATGGGGCCTTCCGGTTCCGGTAAAAGTACTCTTCTCACCATACTGGGGGCTATGAATCCGCCGACTTCCGGCCAGGTAATAATTGATGATATAGACGTGTATAGTCTACCTAATGAAAAACGGGCGGATTTCCGCAGTGAGTATCTGGGCTTTGTATTTCAGCAGTTTCAACTCATACCTTACTTGACTGCCCTTGAAAATGTCATGTTACCCCTGGCCATCACCGGGAAATCTAACCGGGAACAGGTGACCATGGCTGAGCGTGTTCTTGAAAAGGTAGGCTTGGGTAGCAAGAAAAACAGGCTTCCCAACCAGTTGTCCGGAGGTGAACAGGAGCGGGTAGCTATTGCCAGAGCGATAGTTAACGAACCGCCAATCCTATTCGCCGATGAGCCTACCGGTGCACTTGATACTAAGACAGGCGAGGAAATAATGGAACTGTTTAAACTTCTTAACCGTGACGGGCAGACCATCATTATGGTTACCCATAACCCCGAGTTCTTGTCTCATGTCAAAAGGGCCATCTTTATACGGGACGGAGTCCTTGATGAGACCAAGCACCCCGGGAAGAAAATGGCTGTCTAGGGCAATAAAGGTGCGTTAAGAAATTAGGGGGAAGGCTAATGCAGTTGACAGATATAGCATTAAAGAACCTGCAGCGTCGGAAATCCAGGATGTTATTCCTGGTATTTGGCATGGTTTTCGGGATTGCCACCATTGTAACCCTGTTTACTTTAACCGGCGCCATGGAGAAAAGCATCAACAAAAAAATCGAAGAAACAGGGTTAAAGCTGGCTATAACCCCCCAAACGGATACCGTTTCATTCTCGGTAGGCGGTATTCCCGTTGTTACAGGTGTTTCTTATAACGTAAAAGAACTGCCGCCGGACATTTTGGACAAAATTAATTCTATAAATGATGCCGCTAAAATAAAAGTGGTCGCTCCCAAGGTTATGGGCGTTACCCAAATCAACGGCATAAAGGTTCTTGCCGTGGGCGTTGATTTTCCCAGTGAATGGAAGATAAAATCTTGGTGGGAAATAAGCGCTGGAGGCCGCCCCGATAAACCCGGCGAGGTTCTTGTCGGGGCCAAGGCCGCCGAAAAGCTGGGTTTAGTTGTTGGTAAGACTGTTGAATTAAATGAGCAGACTTTTACTGTGTCAGGAATACTGGCAGAAACCGGGGAAGAAGAAGACGGGATTATTTTTCTCAGTATAGAGGATGCCCGTAAAGTATTAGGAAAACAGAACAGTTACAGTTTTGTTGAAATAACCACCGTAAAAGATGAGCAGGTAGCGGCAAGCATATCGGCGGCAATTGCCAAAAAGGTACCTGGAGCAAGGGTCAGCATAGTTAAGGAAGCCGCTGAGGCCAGGCAGGAGTTGGTGGGTAAATTCAGCAAGTTCTCGTTGGTGGTATCACTTGTAATGGTCATAATTGCCGCTCTTATTATCACCACTACCATGATGGCCTCAGTAAACGAAAGGACCCGTGAAATAGGTATTTTCAGGGCCATCGGGTTCAGGCAGGCTCATATCAGTCGGATAATTTTGACAGAAGCGGGTATAGTATGCGGTATCAGTGGTATTATTGGTTACCTGGCGGGTATGGGCGTGGCCATCCTGATTGCCCCCCTGTTCAACACTTTTGAACTGGAGATTTATTGGAACCTCTTTTTCGGAGCCGCCGTCGTGGTAGGAGCAATAGCGCTTGGGCTAATTGCCGGCCTTTACCCTGCCTCTAAAGCATCTAAGCTTGACCCGACTGAAGCTTTACGGTTTATTTGATCAACATTCACCTTTAAGAAATGAGTTGCTGTTACAACGGCTGTTTTACCGTTCCATTGGTTATATTGGGCCACCAGCCGCTTTGTTAAATTACTTTTTGGCTGTTAAAAGATAGCGGAAGCTACTTTTAACGGCTTTTTTATTTCACTAAAAAAGAACATATAGTATAATAAAATCAACTTATTGTTTCACCGTTACCGTGCTAATAGAACTGCGAAAATTGAATATATATTTTTATGTATTTCAAAAACCTTGGTAAAGGAGGCAGCAGTTTGATTTTAAAGGAAATTCTGGCCGCCAATAAGCTCTTTGTCAGTGAGTATAAGGATTTGATAAAGAAGGTTTCCAGTAAACCCAAAAAGCAAGTGGCCATTTTTACCTGTATGGATACGAGACTGGTGGAATTCCTGGAGCCTGCTCTCGGAATTCGCAGAGGCGATGCCAAAATTATTAAAAATGCCGGCAATACTATCAGAGACGGTTGTACGGATGTTATTCGAAGTCTGGCGGCGGCGGTTTACCTGATGGGGGTAAAAGAAATCCTTGTGATTGGCCATTTGGACTGTGGTATGGCCACTGTGGAAGAAGGGGTTCTGATTACCCGCATGCGGGAAGCGGGGGTGCCGGAAGAAGAACTTCAAAACATGAATATCCTTGCCTGGATCGGCTCTTTTAATGATACGGAAGAAAACATTCGGCATGCTGTCGAAACCATTCGGCGTTCGCCTTTAATTCCCCGCGAAGTTCCTGTGCACGGGCTGCTTTTTTGCCCGGACAAAGGGGAAATCAGAGTAGTGGTGAACGGATATGCCCCAAATACTGAGGGGTTACCCCTTTAACTGAAACTAATACGAAGGACGGTAGGAGGTAGGAGTCTTGGGTATACCGGGTATATTTTTAACTGCTTTTATAGTAGGTTTTTCGGGTGCCATGATGCCGGGGCCTTTATTGACGGTCACCATAAATGAAAGCCTGCGTCGGGGAGCGAAAGCCGGTCCTCTTTTGGTTCTCGGTCATGCTGTTTTGGAACTGGTGCTGGTTACTGGCATGATTCTTGGCCTCAATTTGGTTATAAAGAAACCGGCAGTTACAGCAGTGATTGGGATTGCCGGCGGGGGTTTCCTATTTTTCATGGGCTTTGATATGGTGAAGAATGCAGTAAGGGGTACTATTTCCTTAAACCTGGAAGGAACAGGGGAACAGAAGGGGTTTGGTCCTGTTATGGCCGGAATTCTCACCAGCCTTTCCAACCCTTACTGGTCGCTATGGTGGGCGACTATCGGGCTGGGTTACCTGACGATGGCCCGGAAGTTTGGATTGGCTGGCGTGGCTTTGTTTTTTGTAGGGCATATATTGGCTGACTTTGCCTGGTATACACTGGTTTCGGGCGCTGTCGCCGGGGGACGGCGGTTTATCAGCAACAGGGTGTACCGGGGAATTATAGCGGTGTGTGGTCTATTCCTCCTGGGGCTCGCGTTGGATTTTTTGTGGGGCGGAATCAGGTATTTTATTTAACGTCAACTCAAAGGTAATAAAACAGGCAAGGAATGGTTTATTTTAAGTCGGAGCTGGCTGGGGCATTACTTTTTTTGATGCTGCACTCATGGTGTTGAAGAAGGTAATGACATTGATGGAAATCGACAATTAGTGGGAGGAGAGATATGTCCAAAACCATAAAAATCCTGTCCATTGACGGCGGGGGCATCCGGGGCATCATCCCGGCCCTGATTCTGGCTGAAATCGAACAGCGTACCGGTAAACCCATATGTCAGATGTTCGATTTGATTGCCGGCACATCTACCGGCGGCATTTTGGCCCTGGGGCTGACCAGACCTGATGATACGGGGCAGCCGGCTTACCGGGCGGAAGACCTGGTCCGGTTATATAAAACCGAGGGGCCGGTTATTTTTTCCCGGTCCGTATGGCACCGCATCCGGGCTATGGGCAGTATTGTCGAGGAGAAGTATCCGGCTGACGGTATAGAAAGTGTGCTTGACCGGTATTTCGGAACGACCAGGCTGAAGGATGCGCTGACAGAGGTGCTGGTGCCCAGTTATGAAATAGAAAGAAGGGTACCCTTTTTCTTTAAGAGCCGATACGCCAAAGAGAAACCGGAGTACGATTTTCCCATGAAAACTGTGGCCCGGGCTACATCGGCAGCGCCGACCTATTTCGAGCCGGTACAGATTATTACCGATGACGGGCTGGACTATTACGCATTGATTGATGGCGGCGTATTTGCCAATAACCCGGCCCTGTGTGCTTATGCGGAGGCTATCAGGATGTTCCCCGGGGCCGAGGACTTTGTTCTGGTTTCACTGGGCACTGGAGAGCTGACCCGCCCGCTTTCCTACGAAGAGGTAAAGGGATGGGGCCTGTTCCGGTGGGCGCAGCCTATTCTGAACGTGGTTTTTGACGGAGTAAGCGACACCATCGACTACCAGTTGCAGCAGTTGCTGCCAGACAGAAACGGTCAGAAAAGGTACTATCGTTTTCAGACCAGGCTCGACGAGGGCAATGATGACCTGGATGATGCAAGCAATACAAACCTTCGTGTATTGCAGTTGTTGGCGGAAACGCTTATTCAAGGGCAAAGCCGGGAAATAGACCGCCTGTGTGAGCGGTTGACAGCGTTGAAATTATGACAAATATTGACATGCTTTACCGGGGCATGCTACAATATAATAACAAAGCATTGGACAAACCGTAGATTGGAGCCGACGTTTAACCATGATTCAAAGGTATCGTGACATGAGCTTTAGTCTGTTTCTGAACTTGTAGCAGGTAATAACTGCATATGCTTATCTGCTGATGGCAAACTTGTTGAAAGACAGGGGCGCAGACCATGCTCCGGAATGTCCGGTTTATAGAGGAGTTATGGTTGAAATGGACTAAGGAATGTGTAAGAAAACATCTTCATCGTTATCAGGGTTTTGTGAAATATATGAAAACAGCCTTGCAGGTCCTGAGCTTGAAAACCTTGTTTTTTAAGCAGGGACAGTCCTTCAGAAAGTATGCCGCACAAGGCATGCTTTTTTTTTACATAATTCAAGGTCAGAAAAATTTACGGCCAATCTTTTTCTTCAGTTTTTTGATTTACCGGATTTTTTTCACCCTTACTGCATAAAATTATCAGCGTGGGCCTACCGCATGAGATGTTGTTGACTGCCCTGTGTAATTTTCGCACTATTATGACTATTAGTGATTACAGTATTTTTTACCATTTTTCTGAAGGAAAATTTTCTTAAGAGGAGAAAAGTTTTACTAAGTAAGCTAAATGCTTTGAGTACCGCGGCATAAGGTTTACGCGGTTAACGGTAAAGGGGGAGAGGAACTTGCTTTCACACAGCACGGACAGTTATTTTCCGCACAATTATAACAAGAATCACTTAGTATTACTAATAAGAGACCCCTATTGTTTATTTGCCTACTGGGAATTTTCCGAAAAGCAGCGCAGTGTTCTGGCTGAGGAATATAACTGTTCCTGGGGAGAAGTCCCGCTCATTATGCGGGTCTACGATGTAACAGGGATCAACTTTAACGGAAGAAATGCTCACAGCTATTTTGATATAGCTATCCATGCAATGGCGGATAACTGGTACCTGCATCACATGAAGGCGAATACTTCTTATTGTGTGGATTTGGGAGTTATTACTCCCGATGGACGCTTTATTACTATATTAAGGTCAAATACTGTGACTACGCCAAGAGATTCTCTGGCCGACGGCAGCGGGTTAGTCTGGGCCGACCTGCTTGACAGGTCAGAATTGGTTAAGGTTGAAACATTGAGCAGCTATAATTTATTCAAAAAAGTTAACACTGGAATCTAACGCGCAATCAGTACCATGACCCGGAGGAGGAAATGCCCGTGGCCAAAGGTTATTTAGCAATGGTTCTTCATGCCCACTTACCTTATGTAAGGCATCTGGAAGAAGATACCTACCTGGAAGAAAACTGGTTTTTTGAAGCCCTTACGGAATCATACATACCATTAATTGATGTTTTTGACGGCTTAATCAGGGATAATGTTGATTTTCGTATTACCATATCTCTTTCACCGCCGTTAATTTGTATGATGACGGATCCTATGCTGCAGCACCGGTATTTAAAACGTTTGCATAAACTGATTGAACTGGCCGAGAAAGAAGTAATAAGAACAGAGGGGCAGCCTGAGTATCACAGGGTTGCCCAAATGTATCTGGAAAAATTTAAGGGCATCCGAAAAACCTATGTTGACAAATATCGGATGGATTTGGTTAAAGCGTTTAAGCAACTGAGGGATTCGGGCAAGGTCGAAATCATTACCAGTTGTGCTACCCATGGTTACCTGCCCCTTATGCTTACCAAGCAGGCTGTACGGGCCCAGGTTAAAACAGCTATAGACCTATTTGTTTCTGTATTTGGCACAGGCCCAAGGGGTATATGGCTGCCGGAATGCGGTTTTAACCCCGGCGTCGATGAGATTCTGAAGGAATTCGGTATCAAGTATTTCTTTGTGGATACCCATGGCCTGCTTTATGCCACGCCCAGACCATATTATGGGGTACATGCGCCTTTGTACACTCCTGCCGGAGTGGCGGCTTTCGGGCGCGATGTGGAAACCTCCCGACAGGTTTGGGATATGCAGACGGGTTACCCGGGAGATTTTTATTACCGGGAATTTTACCGCGATGTTGGCTACGACTTGGATATTGATTATATAGGCCCGTATATTTTTCAAAACCGTATTCGCATAGATACCGGTATTAAATATTACCGGATTACAGGCAAAACAAATTACAAAGAGCTTTATCAGCCGGATATTGCCCGGGATAAAGCGGCTGAACACGCCGGAAATTTTATGTTTAACCGGGAGAAGCAAATTGAACATCTGGCGGCGAACATGGACCGTGAGCCTATCATAGTTGCTCCCTATGACGCGGAACTTTTCGGCCATTGGTGGTACGAAGGTCCGCAGTGGCTGGATTTTCTGCTGAGAAAAATTTGTTACGACCAGGACACTTTCAAAACAATTACTCCCTGGGAATACTTAAATAAATACCCGAACAACCAGGTGGCAAAGCTACCTATGTCCAGTTGGGGACACAAGGGATTTAACGAGGTTTGGCTTGACCCGGCCAACGATTGGATTTACAGGCATCTTCACCAGGCCGAGGAGCGGATGCTGGAACTGGCTAATATGTTCCCGCAGGCGGGCGGCTTATATAAACGGGCTTTAAACCAGGCTGCGAGGGAACTATTGCTGGCTCAAAGCAGCGACTGGGCCTTTATTATGAAAATGCAGACAGCGGTAGATTACGCCGTAAGAAGGACCAGGGACCACATCGCGAAGTTTAACCGTCTTTACTGGGCCATCAAAGAAGAACGCCTCAATGAAGAAGAAATCAGCGCCTTAGAAGCGCAAGACAGTATTTTCAGCAATATAGACTACCGTATGTATTCCCATCACAGCTCAAAAATTATTCCCTTTCCTCTACGCACCAGAAATATATTCCTGCGACACGACAGAATCCTTATGCTGTCCTGGGAATTTCCGCCTAAAACTGTGGGCGGTTTAGCGCGGCATGTTTACGATCTGTCCAGGGCTTTGGTCAGACACGGCCAGGAAGTGCATGTAATTACTTGCCATGTTCCGGGCTGCAAGGATTACGAAGTGGTGGAAGGAGTGCACGTTTACAGGCTTGACCACATTCCCGGCGAACAGGAAGACTTTTTGCGCTGGGTTTTTAAGATGAACGAAGCCATGGCCGAAAAAGCGGCCCAGGTTATAAAGAGTGTTGGCAAGTTTGACTTGATACATGCCCATGACTGGCTGGTAGCCCATGCCGGTAAGACCTTGAAACATGAATTTAATATCCCGCTGGTGGCGACGGTGCATGCTACTGAGTATGGGCGTAATCATGGCCTGCACAATGATATGCAGAGGTATATTAACGATGTGGAATGGGGGTTGACTTACGAGGCCTGGAAGGTAATATGCTGCAGTAAGTACATGGCTGCCGAATTAGCGCAGATATTCCAGTTGCCGGGGGATAAAATAAGGATAATTCCAAATGGCGTAGACGTGGCCAATATAACCCCAGCGATTATAGAGCCGGGTTTTAGAAACAAGTACGCTCTGCCGGAAGAAAAAATCGTCTATTTCGTGGGGCGACTGGTTCCGGAAAAAGGGGTGCAGGTATTGCTGGAAGCCGTTCCTGCTGTGTTAAATCAATATCCAAATGCCAAGTTTATTATTTCCGGCAAAGGACCGTACGGTGACCATCTCAAGTGGCTGGCTGACCAACTGGGGGTTGCCGGTAAAGTGTTTTTTACGGGTTTCACTGATGACGATACGCGGAATAAACTCCTGCACGCTGCTGATGTGGCTGTTTTTCCAAGCCTTTACGAACCTTTTGGCATTGTTGCTCTGGAAGCAATGGCGGCGCACACGCCCGTCATAGTATCGGAAACCGGCGGGCTAGGTGAAGTAATAGAACATGAAGTGGATGGACTGAAATTTTACCCCGGTGATTTCCGGGCTCTGGCCCACTATATAGTAACTCTGTTGAAGGATGAAGCCCTGGCCAAAAGATTAGACAACAATGCCTGGGATAAGGTTACCAAAATTTATAATTGGGATATAATTGCCCGGGATACTATGGAGGTTTACCATGAGATTCTCCGTTTAGCCAGGGCCACCGGTTATATTTCTTAAAAAACTGCTGACAGCCCTTGAAGAGTTTTTTCCAAAGCTTTTATTTCTGTTTTGCTTAGCCTTTAGGGAGAAAAAAGAAAGGGATGGTGGGAGACATGAAAGCTGTTATTATGGCTGGGGGGCAGGGCTCGCGGCTGAGGCCGCTGACCTGCAACAAACCAAAACCGATGGTGCCGGTACTGAACAAGCCGGTGATGGAGTATGCCATTGAATTACTAAGGAAGCACGGGATTACGGAGATAGCCGTCACACTGCAATACCTGCCGGATAAAATCAAAGAATATTTTGGCGATGGTTCACGATACGGAGTTCAATTGCATTACTTTGAGGAGACCATTCCGCTGGGAACGGCAGGAAGCGTGAGAAATGCCGCTGAATTTCTTGACGAAACCTTTTTGGTTATCAGCGGCGACGGTATAACTGATTATGACTTGACCAAAGCTGTTGCTTACCATAAAGAAAAAAAGGGCATCGTCACCCTGGTCCTGGCTAAGGTGGCAAACCCTCTGGAATACGGGGTAGTAATGTGCGATGATAGTGGGAAAATTATCCGCTTCCTGGAAAAACCCAGTTGGGGGGAAGTATTCAGTGACACGGTAAACACAGGAATTTATGTCATTGAGCCGGAAATTTTCAATTACTTTGATAAAGATATTTTCTTTGACTTCAGTAAAGACCTGTTTCCGCTGTTGATGGAAAAAGGCAGAGAACTTTATGGGTATATTGCCACGGGTTACTGGTCAGATATAGGAAGTCTGGAACAGTACCGGCAGACTCATTTCGATTTGCTGGACGGTTTGGTAAATGTGCCGCTGAAAGTGCGCATGGTGGAAGATGGTTTATGGATCGGTGAAAACACGGAAATCCATCCTGGCGTAAAATTTACCGGGCGCCCAGTTTATATAGGCGATAACTGTTATATAGACCAGGATGTGGAACTGGGAGAGTATACCATAATCGGAAACAATAATACTATTAGGAATAAAGCTTCTATCAAAAGAAGTATTCTTTGGGATTACAATTATATTGACCAAAATGTGGAACTCAGAGGCGCGGTAGTATGCCATCATAACAGGGTGCAGTCCAACACCTCAGTATTTGAAGGGGCAGTGATTGGAGACGATTGTTTCTTGGGTAACAGGGTCATGATTAAACCCCAGGTGAAATTATGGCCGGAAAAAATTGTGGAAGACAACTCGGTGGTAAATACTTCATTGATTTGGAGTGACGTATACAGACGTAACCTGTTTGCGTACAACGGCATCAGCGGTATTGTTAACGTTGAGGTTACACCGGATATGGCAGTTAAACTGGCTTTAGCTTACGGGGCGTCCATACCGGTGAACACCAGGGTAGTCGTAGGGTCAGATTATCACTCGGCTTCACAGGTTATGAAGAAGGCCATTAAAGCCGGTCTCCTGGCTGCAGGGATTACAGTGCATGATATCGGCATCTGCCGGACGCCGGTCAGTAGGTTTGCCGTTAAGCAATTGGCGGCCAAAGGAGGATTGCATATCCGGATGCTCCCGCCCGTTGCCAACCATAAAATTCTCATAGAAATCCTGGACGAAAACGGCATCAATATCGGCAAGGATGTTGAGCGGAAAATCGAAAATGCTTTTTACCAGGAAGATTTCCGCCGGGCAATTCCCCGACAGTTAGGGGAAATAAGATACATGACCGGATTGTGCGACGGTTACATAGATACAATGTTGCAAAGTGTAGCGGTAGAACAGATCAGGGCACGCCGGTACAAAGTATTGCTGGCCTATGACAATAAAAACACCAACTGCTCCCTGCCGGAAGTGTTGGAAAAACTGGGCTGCCGGTTAACAACCGTGCATTTCGAGGATTATTCTCCGGAAAGTCTGTCGTCCCTGGTCCTGCAAAATAGCATGGATTTGGCCATTTACCTGAACAGTAATGCCGATCTGGCTGTCTTCATAAGTGATGACGGACAGGTTATCACTGATGAGAATCTGCTGTGCCTGTGGACCTACATTGTTTTTAAATCGGGGCAGAGCAGGATGTTGGGTGTTCCCATAACGGCGCCTTCGATTATTGAACGCATTGCGGAACAATATAACGGTGAAATAATTCGTACCAGGGCTAACCCCCGTGCCATGATGGAAGTTACCAAGGACAGTCTCTTTCAGCCTTATTTTGACGGGTTATATATTGGTATCAAGTTGATTGAGTTTCTGGCCATGCAGAATAAAAAACTTTCTGAAGTACTACGGGCCATTCCGCAGCCGCACCTGCATAAGCAGTTGGTGCAGTGCCCGTGGGGAGCCAAAGGCACGGTTATGCGCCGTTTAATAGAAGAGATTAAAGGGGAGCAAGTGGAGTTGATAGATGGCATTAAAATTTATCACAAAAACGGCTGGGCCTTGATTCTGCCCGACCACGAGGAACCGGTGTTCCGGGTGCTAAGCGAGGCAAACAATGATAAAACTGCAGAAGAGATTGCCGCAACTTATGCCCATAAAATCGAAAACTACCGGTCGGCGATTTAACCGCTATATTTTGAATACTTCGTAAACCAGCAGTTTACCGTATTCCAGTACGATGTTTTTGGCGAGTTTGAGCCGCTCCAGGCCATTGGCTTTCTCAAATTCGCCGTTGGGAACAGGGGCGGCGGTTACTTTGACTTGCTTATCCTCAAACATTTTTTTGGCCCGGTAAGTATGGTATGGTGAAGTGACCAAAATAATTGATTTGAGGCGCTTTTCCTGCAATATTTTTGTTGTAAACAGAACGTTTTCATAGGTTGATGCGCTGGCATTTTCAGAAATAACAGCTTCGTAAGGGAAGCCGGCCGATAAAGCCATATCTGCCATAGCATCGGCTTCCGCGGGCCTGCCAAGCAGATTACCGCCGGAGAATATTATAACTGGAGCAAATTTTTTCTGAAATAGTTTAATGCCATACTGATAACGTTCAAGGGTACTCGTGCCGAGTACCCCTTTTGCTTTCCAACCTCCACTCAGCACCACTATGGCATCGGCTTTTTGGAGCGGGTCCTTTACGATAAGTGGAGAAGCGGCATATTGGATAAGGGGGGTATAAAGCAAGATTAAAAAGCCGGTAAATAAAGTGATGACCAGGTTTCTGAAAATATTCACCATAACTTCACCGCCGGTTAGTTACTGGTATTTATTTTCTACATAATTTACTGAAACACCTTTTTCTGTCTAAACGCTTAAATAGCCACCGCAGAGGACGCAGAGAAAACAGAGAAAACACAGAGAAAACACACACAGTATAGCGAAAGGAATGTGGTATTTTAGCAATCAGTTTATGGGCTCTCATCTTGATTAAAAGCCGTTATTATATAGAAACGAAAACGACTACTTTTTATTTTGATTTGTTGATTTTTTTATGTTGTTTCTTGGTTTTATGTTTTTCTCTGTGTTCTCAGACCGTTAAGTAGTGCCTGAGAGTACCTTTCTTTTTTATCTCTGCGTTATTTTTTCAGTTTTATCAAGGGTTTCTGGTCTTTTAAATTTTGATTGCAGCTTGGCTGCGCTGTGTACTCCGTGGTTCGCGTATTTATGCAACTAATTCCAGGTTTGGAGGAAAGATAAATTTAAAATAATCGAGGAGTTGGTTTCATGGAGTATGGCTGTCCTGTTTGCAACGGATTAACAACTTTATCACTACGCTGTCCCAGGTGTGCGGAAATTATGGAGGACGGCGGCAGTCTGGATAATTATCTTGGCCCGTACAGTCCTTACGAGGAGCATGATTTATTCCATATGGTGAACAATGATGGTTATGTGGCTCGTTGTATCCACCTGGTTTCCTGCCCCAATTGCGGGGAGGATATCAGACTCGGTGTTCAAAGGATACCACTTTGATAGGTTTTAATCGGTTGCATGTTGCCACAGGTGTGTACAGGAATTATAATGAAATTAGGTAGATTTGTCTAATTTTGTTGCAAAGGGCTGGTATTATGTCAAAAAAGTTCGGCTGGCACTTAATTCCTTTACTGATCATTTTTATGGAATATCTTTCTGTTTCCGCGGCTTTGAAAATTGCTGAGACCATGGGCGATTATACTACCATTTCTTTGCTGCAAGGGTTAATTCGCATCGGCGATAATGTTTCCTATCATTCAGTGCCCATGATTCTGGTGGTTATGCATGCGGCCAGCCTTGTTTTGGGTATTGTATATTTTTATGTGGTCACGTTGCACGGCCTGGGAAGGGAAGCAGTAGAAACAGCCAAAGACCGGGTTCCCATATGGAACTTGGACGATTGGGACAACGGAGGTAATTAATTTGCGTCTGCCGGCTTTAGTTGAAGGTATTTTTTTGCAGAGAACCAGCAGGTTCAGCGCCCTGGTTCTGGTGCGCGAAAAAAAGGAAAAGGTATATGTTCCTAATTCGGGCCGGATGCAGGAACTGCTCACGGCTGGGGGACGGGTATACCTGGCGGAGAGTCCTAAAGCGGAAAGGACTACTAAATATGATTTGCTGCTGGTGGATTTTCACGGGACTTTGGTATCGGTTGATTCCAGGGTCCCGAATTTAATCATTATGGAGGCTTTAAAAAAAGGCAACCTGCCTTTTTGGCAGGGCCAAGAATTGACGGACCTAAAAAAAGAAGTAACCTTCGGGAAAAGCCGCTTTGACTTTAAAGTTTCTGTTGATGCAGGCAGGGGCAGGTGGGAAGAAACCTTTATTGAAGCAAAGTCTGTTACCCTGGTTAAAGGTAATACGGCCATGTTTCCCGATGCTCCCACCGAACGGGGCTCCAAACACCTGCAAGAATTAGTTCAGGCGGTACGGCAGGGATTAAGAGGTATGGTAATTTTTGTAGTGCAAAGGCCTGATGCGGAAACATTTGCCCCCAATGCCGAGACAGACCCCGTTTTTGCCGAAAACTTGCAATTGGCTGCCGAGTGCGGTGTTGAGTTGCACGCCTTCAGGTGTGTGGTGCAAAAGACACAAATAGTTTTGGGAAGGGAAATCCCCGTTTTGGGAGGTTAGCATGGCAAATACAGCGAGTGCTCAACAGGCAACTGTATTATACGGTAACATAGTAGATCCTATGGACGGTGTGCAAGAGGGGTTTGTTTCTTTTGCCGAAGGGAAAATTACCGGCCGCGGACCGGGGTTCTCACCGGCAGGCGTTGCAAAGAGTCAGGTCATTGCCTTTGCTGACGGGTTCATCTGCCCCGGGTTCATAGATTTGCATGTACATGGCGGGGGCGGAGCTGATTTTGCTGACGGAAAAGAGGAATCCTTCCGCACTGTGGCGGAATTTCACGCCAGCGGCGGAACCACTTCTTTATTGGCTACCCTGGTTCCCCTGGAGCGAGGGAAGCTGACTGAATGTGTCAAAAGTTTGGGCGGGTTTATTAAAAAACAGGACGGCTATGGAGCCTGTGTCCTGGGCGTACACCTGGAAGGACCTTTTGTAAACCGGGCCTGGAAAGGGGCATTGGACGACAGGTTTATTACCGAGCCTGATGAGCAGTATTTTCAAACTTTAAACCGGATGGCCGCCGGTAGCTTACGGTTGATTACTCTTGCTCCGGAAATGGCCGGAGCTGCAAGGGTGGTCCGGGAAGCCGCCAGCAGTGGAGTCCTTGTTTTTGCAGGTCATACGGAAGCTGATCACATGATGTTAAAACAGTCAATGCAGTGGGGGGTTAGGGGTATCACCCACTTTTACAATGCTATGGCGGGATTTCACCACCGCAAACCCGGGACTGTGGGTGGAGGGCTGTTATTGGAAAACCTGCACCTGAGTATCATACCGGAAATCCACCATGTGGACCCGCTGGCTTTTCGCCTGGCTTATGAATTAAAGGGACCGGAATTAATTACGGTCATTACCGATTGTATTAGCGCAGGAGGCATGAAGGACGGAACTTATCCGTTGGGCAGCATGGAAGTGGTGGTAGAAAACAATACAGCCAGGCTGCTGACAGGGGCTTTGGCAGGCAGCGCCATTACTATGCTTGAAGGAATAAAGTATTTGGTTGAGCAGGTGCGTTTAACTGTCGAGGAAGCGGTGGGCATGGCTTCCCTGAATCCTGCCCGGCTGCTGGGATTGGCCAACAAAAAAGGAAGCCTGTTACCTGGCTTCGATGCAGATATAACTGTATTTGACAAAAAGTTTCGCCCGCTGATGACGATAGTTGGTGGGAAGATTGTTTACTCTGCTTAAGCGAATATGTTTTGGGCAAGAATAATCAGGAAAACAACTACAGAAGCGAAGACACAGAATAAGACAGCGCAACTGGCCGTGTCTTTGGCGATTTTTACTCTGGGGTGAAATTTGCCGTTGCAGATAAGGTCCAGGGTGATTTCGATGGCAGTATTAATTATTTCGGCAACGGCTGTTATGGTGACGGCTAGAAAGACTACTGCTGTCTGGAAACCCGAAAAACCCAACAAAGGGCAAATTATCAGGGTTAAAGCCATTATAACCATTAAGAGGCGGGTGTTTTTCTGTTCCTTAACCAGGTAAACCAACCCTTCCAGGGCATACTGCAGAGCCTGCATTAACCTAAGTATTTCCCTCACCGTTTATCACCGCCATATATATTTTTATTCCATCGTTAAATTATTCGCAGCAGACAGGGAAAATCCTTTTATCAAGAGTAACTTGATTTTTCTTTCTAAAAAGGCTAACATTAATATTAATGCATGTAAGAAAACTTATACCAAAGACGATATGAAAGGAGCCAGGAGATGAATTTAGGTTTTGATTATTCAGGCCTGCCGACCGGTATCGGCAGTTTACCATTAACCGACCCGAGAGAAGCTACAGAATTTATAATGAAGAAGTTTGCGGATATTCCGCACTGGGCCCAGTTGCCCAGGGCAGGGGAGCAGGAAGGTTTTATAAACCAGTTTATCGGGCCTTTAACCAAAGTGGGGCTCATTAGTGTGCATGGTGCAAAATATTACTTTAATACCGATGACCAGGATTGGGCTGCCAGGCTGGGAGAGTTTTACGCCATATACCTCGCAGCGGCCGAGGGAGACGATAAGGCGCTGCAGTATTTTGCTTTTCCGCCGGATTCAGCCAAGGGGTATTATGATTTCCACAAATATCTCACGGAAAAAGGTACCGGCTCGGCCAGGTGCCTGAAGGGGCAAATCAGTGGCCTGTTATCGGTGGGGTTTGCTTTGACAGACCAAAACAGGCGGGCTGCCTATTACGACCCGCAAATCAGGGATGTGCTAATAAAAGTGTTGTCCATGCAGGGGAAGCTGCAGGCCAGGGAATTGGCTGAGTTCGGGCTGCCGGTAATAATTTTCGTAGACGACCCGGGGTTGTATGCCTGCGGCATGTCTACCCATGTAACTCTAAAACGGGAGGAAATAATAGATGAACTTAATGCCATATTTGAACAGATCCATTCGGCAGGTGCGGCTGTAGGGGTACATAGTTGCGCCGGTATGGACTGGACCATTTTAATGGAAAGCAACCTGGAAATTATCAGTTTTGATGCTTATGAATACTTCGTATCGTTGGCCAGTTACAGCAGTGAACTGAAACAGTATATGGACCGTGGCGGTATTCTCGCCTGGGGAATCGTTCCCACATCGGAGAAACTGTACCAGGAATCGGCGGAAACCCTTGCTTCTTTGCTGGGAGAACGGCTGCAGGCATTGGAAGGAAAAGGTTTAGACAGAGACATATTATTAAGGCAGTCTCTGATTACGCCTAGCTGCGGAACGGGGATTTTGACGGAAGAACTGGCCAACAAAGTTTACGACATTACCGTTCGGGTATCCGAAAAATTCCGCAAAGGGTTCTAAACTATGGCTTCCCCAAAGCATTACGCTTAAGGTGGAAGCCTTATCTCTTGCCAAGCTATAATAAAGCGGTACCAAAAACTGGTCTGGAGAGCTGAAATCATAAATTATTGCTCCTTGATTCATATTAACTAATGATAATGGACAAGGAGCGATTTGCCATGGGACCGTTAACTGATATAGTACAGGCGCTGCAACAGGAATTCCGGCAGCGTGACGATGTAATACGGGGTTTGCTTTTAGGGCTTCTAACGAAAAGCAATGTCCTGCTCATTGGACCTCCGGGAACAGCCAAAAGCTTGTTGGTGAACAGCATGGTCCAAAAGATTGCGGGAGTCAAATATTTCTCCTATCTGATGACCAAGTTTACGCGGCCCGATGAAATAATAGGCCCTATTTCCTTGCAAGGGTTAGAAAAGGATGAATTTGTCCGGGTGTTGGATGGCCGGTTGGCGGATGTTCATATTGGGTTTCTCGATGAAGTTTTTAATTCTAACAGTGGATGCCTGAATGCCACTTTGAATATTATTAACGAAAAGAAAATTTTAAACGGTACCAGGCTAACGGAGGTACCGTTGATGATGCTGGTTGGGGCGTCTAATTCATTGCCGGTGGAAACCACGGGTGAATTAAGTGCTTTTTATGACCGGTTTTTGTTGAGGTACGAGCTTGGGTATCTGAGTACTGCCCAGGAGCTGAAAAATTTAATTAACTTAGAACCCGGTGCAAATAAAACTCCACTCATGTCCATTGAGGACATTATTTTTCTACAAAACCGGGTTTTGGACATAGAACTGCCCCTGGAAGTTATATCAAGGCTGGTAGCCATTGTTATGGGGGTCCGCCAAAAGGGGGTGGCTGTTTCGGACCGCCGGGTGCGGCAAAGTTGTTTAGTAGTTAAGGCTGAGGCTCTGCTGGAAGGCAGGACAAGGGCCTGTTTGGAAGATTTATATATATTAAGGGATATTTTCTGGAACACGCCGCGAGACCGGGAAATATTCGCCGAGATATGGACGGTTTTGCAAAAACCGGTCCTTGAACGCCTTGAGAGCATTACTGCCGAAGCCTGGGAAATTTATGCCGATTTAACGGGCGGTAATTGGCATTTCGCCAAGGGAACCGAAAAAGGCGCCAGATTGATGGAACTGAAACAGGAATTACAAAGCTTGTTGCATGTTTATGGCAGCGATTTGGAGTTGGCCAGGGAAATCGGCAGCAGGGTTGACAACATTGACAGCTTGATGACAACGGTTTTGAAAAATCTGGCTGCCGCTGGAGGAACTCAGCGCTATGAATCGTGAACAGGCCTTAAACCTAACTCCCTATCACTGGGATATATTTTGGGAAACATTGTCCCAATGGCCTGGCTGGCAGGAAATTCTGGCGGAATTTCAGACGAAACCGTTCGGTCCCGAACTGATTCCTGAATTATTCTGGCTGCTTTACTCCGGTACCATAGAGGTTTCACCCATGCACTTGGTTCCCGCTGCTGCCAGGTTAAACATCCTCGTTATAAACAGGCTGTTACAAAGTCGGGAGTTCCAGCAGCTACGCCAGGTGACTAGAGGCGGCAGGCAAAAGTCTCTTTTTGCTGCCTTTCAAATTCTGGCTCTAATAGTAAAGGTTTTACCGCCTGAATTAATTGATGTGGCCCTAAAGGTAAAATCCGTAAGTTTTACTGTCAACCGGCTCAAAACACAAGCTGATTTCCTGGGAAAGGGAAGGTATGGTACCAACAGGGAATTGCCTTCCAGCCATTTGCTTTACCGGGCATACATGCGCACAGTAAGGGAACTGGAGAAGGCTTTACGGGTACAACGTTCTTTGCTGGCCGAGCTGATGCGACTGTGGTTTTCCGGCTCTGCTTCCCGATTGGGACAAGAATTTCAGCAAGGGTTTCAGGTGCCGGTGGCAGGTGATTTGGTGCACGGGGAAAAAAGTAAGCGCTTTCTTTCCAATGGCCTCCGGGGATACCTGGTTTATATGGCCAGGTATTCGGGTAATCAGAAGTTAAAAAACATTGCCAACCGGGCGCAAACTTTAAAATGGTCGGGTGCGATTCCCTGTATAGCAGAGGGTGAAGGGGGTTTACAGGGGGTTTGTACCGGGGGGTTGACAGAATTTTTATTAACAGAGCAGTGGCGGGACTTTTTTCATCCGTCCAGCAAAAGAAGGTTTTATGCCAGGCTAATCGAACAGCAGTTGTGGATGCTGGATTTCAGTGACCGGCTGCAGCGTGGACCACTGGTAATTTGTGTTGATTGTTCGGGGTCTATGCAGGGGCCAAAAGAGGAAAAAGCAAAGGCTATCGCCATTAAAGTATTGGAACAGGCCCGGTTGAGCAGGCGTGATTGCATAGTGATCTTGTTTGGCGACCACGAGACCATCGAAACGATTAGTTGCCTTAAAGGATTTTACGGTGAAAGTGATATATTAAATATATTACTGACCTTTTTTGGCACCCGGACTACAGATTTTAACCGGCCTCTGGAAGAGGTAATGAAGATAGCGGCCAATCACGCAAAAGACCAATTGGATATGCTTTTTATCAGCGATGGGTTAGGTACGGTAAATACTGAGACCCTGGAAAAATTTAGTCACCTGCAAAACAGCGGCCGGCTGTTTACATGGGCGATAATTGTTGATGGCGCTGAAAAAGAAGGAAAAGAAGTCCGGGGCTTTGCGCAGTATATTTTTTTCAGCAGGGAACTACTGGAAGCGGAGGTATAATAATGCTGATAGATTATCATATGCACACTAAAATGTGCGGTCATGCCGAAGGGGAGATGGAGGAATATGTCTTAAAAGCCAAAAGGGAGGGTATAGTGGAAATAGGCGTTGCGGACCATATACCCATGTATTTTCTTCCGGCGGCTGAAAGGGACCCTTCCATTGCCATGGCTGAGGAAGAGCTGCCTATATACGTTAAGGCGGTAGAAAAATTGCAGAAGCAATTTTATCCTTACAATATAAAGCTTGGTATTGAGGCGGATTTTGACCCGGACTGCCAAGCGGAACTTAAAAGAATCATCAATGCCTTTCCTTTTGATTATGTATTAGGGAGCATCCACTTCTTGGGCAGATGGGGTTTTGACAATCCCCGGTTTATTGATGAATATCAAAAAAGAGACATTGATGAAGTCTACGCTGAATATTTTAACTTGCTGGAAAAGGCTGCCGCTTCCGGCCATTTTGACATACTGGCTCACCCGGACCTGGTCAAAAAACTGAATTTTCGCCCGCGGAAGGATATTACATACATATATGAACGCTTGGCCAAATGCTTTGCCGACGCCGACATATGCATTGAGATTAATACCGCGGGCTTAAGGGCTCCTGTTGGAGAGATATATCCATCGGCAGTTTTCCTGCGTGAGTGCTTTAAAAGACGGGTGCCTGTCACGTTGGGGTCTGACGCTCATACTCCGGAGCAGGTGGGAGCGTGTTTCCCTGAAGCGAAACAGTTATTGTTAGAAATTGGCTATGATAAGATTGCCGTTTTCAGTCAAAGGAAAAGACGACTCCTTCCCCTTTAATTCGTTACAAAATGGCAGATGAAATAAAGGCGGCTCTATGCTATACTTTCATTATAAAGTTACAGTCCTTATCTTGGGTATAGGATTAAAGGGGTGCATAAAGTGGATTTGGTTTCGCACGGTCTGCTGGGTTCTATGATTGCCGGTCTGAGTTTCGGCAAAAAGTATAGGCTCCTTGGCTACGTGGCAACAATTGTTGGTAGTGTAGCCCATGATTTTGATATTATCACCTTTTTGAAGGGGCCGAAGGCGTTTTACAAGTACCACCGGGAGATTACCCATTCTTTGTTGGGTACGGTAGTCTTGGGGTTGTTAATTTCCATTGGTGTCCGTCTTTTTACGCCTGTGCATGATTGGGCTACGGTTTTAGCCATGGTCGGAGCAGGATTGTTATCCCACCTGGCCATGGATATCCTTACCCCCTGGGGGCTGCCTTTGTTTTACCCGTTTAAATCAAAGAAATACAGCCTGGACTTGATCTGGTTTTTTGACCCGGTCGTAATTTCCGGCCTTGTAGCCGGGGTTTATCTTGGCTATCAGGTCCCGGAAAATTCCGCCTTTTCTTATTTGGCTTCGTTCGCCGTTGTTATATCCTATCTGGCTTACCGGGTCAGGCAAAAAAGAAAAGCGCGGAAGATTGTATTGGAGGAATTGGGGCCGGATAAAGGAGCGGCTGTCTTCGTTCTTCCTTCGGCCGTCAGTCCTTTTCTCTGGGATGTTATAGTTAAAGAAAGGAACAGGTACATTCATTTTTGCGTTGATACCCGGCGCAAAGAGATTCTGAGCAAGGAGGAGTTTTGCTCCGGCGCCTTTCACCGCTGTGTAAAATCATCCCGCGATTCTGATTATGTAGATATATTTCTTAAACGGTCAAGATTTCCTTTTTATAATGTGACCAGAAAAGCCGACCAGACTTATACTGTTGAATGGAGCGACGTACACCTGGCCAATTTAGGCGGTGTTCACGGGGTGGTCGTACAGTTAGACGGGAATGGGGAAATCATTGAAGAAAAACTGCAAATAAAAAAGCCGGTTAGGCGCAAGAAGAAATCGGGGGCTGTCTAAAGACAGCCCCTGCTTGCTGCGCACCAAACCTCATCATGGAACTAAGCGGAGGTTAAATGATTCCTCTGCTCTGGGCGAAATTGAAAAAAGAGGGCATATTATTCTTCCGCTCACGGACGAAATCTCCTCCGGCAACCGCTCCCACTTCGTGGATTGCGGGCCGGAGAACGATTTTAGTCCCCGCTCCAGAATAATATGCCCTCCTGCCATAAAGAGAATAATCGTAATGATTAGGGTGGGTGGGGTGTCCCGGCTACTCCGGAGCTTTGTGCTGGAGAATGGCGGCAGGGTAGGAGGGTGTCTCCGCTACCTGGGAGCTTTGTGCTGCAAAACCTTGCCGGGCAGGCAGCGTTCCCGAACTCGATGGCTCATATAGCATTTCTGATAAGTCAGGCCGCCTCCCGTCCGGTCACTCAACCTGTGTTGAGCGCCGGACTTCCCGGCGGCCTTCGCCATCTTCGGACATGCGGGAACTCTCTGTCGGCCCGGCAGCGGTTTTGCGGGCGCAGTCGCTCCCAAATGGTAGGCGGAGAACCCTGCCTACCCTGCGGGGTAAGAGAAAAAGTAGCCGCTGTCCGGTGAAACAATAAGTTGCGACTTGGTGGAGGGCAGCCGGCCCGTGTTCCACTAAGTCGCAACTCATCACTTTAATGTGCAGCGGTTTTTTGACATCCTGCAGAGTAAATGCAGTAGTAAAGCCTCGAAACGGTATTTTCACCATCTTCGGACATGCGGGAACTACCTGCCTTCCAGACGTAAAGACTGGAGAAAAGGAAAAACCCCGCATTAAAAGCGGGGTTTGGTAGTATTCTGCCTGACATCCTCGCGAACGTCAGTAAATATTCTACCTACAAGTATAATAACCATTTTTCGTTGTGTCAATACTTTTTATCTTAAAATTGATGTGATTACTTCTTGAGTTAAAGGAATTCTTTCGTCAGCACTTTGCCATAAATCGTCATGCGGCGGGTGTGCAGTTCCGTGACAAAGGGTTATTAAGACACCTTCATTTTTTGCCACCATAATAGCTGGGAGAAAATCGCTGTCACCGGCAAATATAGTGGCGTGAGTAATTCTTTGTTTGGCGGCCAATAAAACCAAATCAACGCCCAATAAAATATCTACTCTTTTTTGTATAAATAGCGGCGTACCATCTTCCGTTTTACCTCTCCGCTCAAGTTTGCCTAATCTAATTTCGTAGCGGGGTAATTGGGATAAACGGTTATAAAAACTTTGCCTCTTAGAAAATCTTTCTCTTTCTTGATCAGTAGGGGGGTTGCTTTGGTATGGGAGACAATGGTAATAATAAGTTCTAAAAATAGGTATGCCTTGACTCATCCATATGGCCAGTTTTTCATAGTCAACTTTTGGAGAATTGAATTCATCTTGAAAAATTCGATCTAAATAAGCGCCGTCAATAAAAATCCCGACTTTGTCTGACATTTTACACCTCCTTTTTTACAAAAAACTATATTTTATGTTCGTTAAAATTTTTACCATTCCTGCCATCAAGAGGTTATTTTATGCCTGATAATGGACAAAACACAATTTAGTTTAATTCTGATTAAGCATATTAGCGCTTGCGGATGAGGCCAAACGGTTAAAAAAAATTTTTCATAGCCTGAATATGTATACTTTTTTCTATGATTCACTAATTTTTCAGTACTTCTCTTCTCTGTACCTTCTATGTCTAACTCTTCAGTGGTAAACGGTATTTCTACTGTCTTTGAGAAAAGATTCTCCCTCGTGACTTGGGAGTACCGGTTATTTGGTCATTCTGGCGGTTGACTACTGGTCGTCGGATGCCGACCGCCTTTGCATTGCGAATGCACAACAAATTGTGCAGCCAAAGTGGAGGGGGCACTATATATTGTGTAAAACGGAGCTAGAACGAAAAAACACGAGAAATAAAGAGATTTCACGGAAAAAATTTTCATTTTGGTATAAAGTTTAGAAGGATTTTTCACGAATATAGAGAATAGAGTGGTATAAAGTGGTGGGAAGTGGGGGAATAGCCTTTTATTTCCCAGCGGGTGTGTTAAGTAGGTGGAAACCGTCATGTTCATGGGAGAGTTTCAACACACAATTGATGCTAAAGGCAGGGTTATTATTCCGGCCAAATTCAGGGAAGGGCTTGGTGACAAGTTCATTGCCACCAAGGGCCTGGATAATTGTTTGTTTTTATATCCCATGGAAGAATGGCGGCTTTTGGAACAAAAGATGAAATCACTTCCCTTTACCAGGGCTGATGCCCGGGCCTTTGTAAGGTTTTTCTTTTCCGGGGCTACCGAATGCGAGGTAGATAAACAGGGCAGAATATTACTCCCCGCCAATCTCAGAAGTCATGCCAGGTTGGACAAAGAGGTAGTTGTTATCGGCGTTTCCACCAGGGTAGAGATCTGGAGCAGGGAAGAGTGGGAAAAATACAGCCGGCAATCTGAATCGACCTACGAGGAGCTGGCGGAAAAAATTGTGGATTTTGATTTGGGAATCTAAAAAGTTCCGGAAGGTGAACATAGATGGATTTTCATCACGTGCCGGTTATGTTGGATGAGAGTATCAGCCACCTGAATATAAAGCCCGATGGCGTATATGTTGATTGCACGTTAGGAGGAGCAGGACATTCGGCAGAAATTTTGAAAAAAATTCAACCAAACGGATTTCTTGTAGGCATAGACCAGGATATCAATGCCATAGCAGCGGCTGAAAAGCGGTTAAAAAATATAGGGTTCAACTACCGTTTGGTGCACAGTAATTTTAACCGCATCAGAGATATTCTGGAAGAACTGGGAATATACCGGGTGGACGGGGTGCTTTTTGACCTGGGAGTTTCTTCTTACCAGCTTGACCAGATTCAACGCGGATTCAGTTATAAAGTAGACGCTCCGCTGGATATGCGTATGAACCCCCTGGAACCGGTTACAGCCCGTATTTTGGTGAACGGCCTCACGGAAGACGAGTTGGCCAAAATTATTTCGGAGTATGGCGAAGAACGTTGGGCCAGAAGGATTGCCAAATTCATTGTGGAAGCCCGGGCCAGGGAAGAAATATCGACGACCGGGCAGTTGGTGGAAATTATTAAAAACGCTGTTCCGGCGGGGGCCCGGAAAGAAGGCCCGCACCCTGCTAAGAGGACGTTTCAGGCGTTAAGAATAGCCGTTAACGATGAATTAAGTAAATTTAAATCCGCTTTGCGGGATGCAATAGAGGTGTTGGCGCCCGGAGGGAGAATCTGTGTCATTTCTTTCCATTCCCTGGAAGACAGGATAACCAAAGAAATGTTCAGGGATTTGGCCAAAGAATGCGTTTGCCCTCCGGAATTTCCTGTTTGTACCTGCGGGACCGTTCCTTTGCTCAAAATTATTACCAATAAACCCATTGAACCTTCGACGGCAGAGATTGAAAGAAACCCCAGGGCGCGCAGTGCAAAGCTCAGGGTGGCAGAACGCTTGGTTCTAAAAAACGGGGAGGCTGAATAACTTTGATATTGGCAAGAGAAAGTCATGATTATTACCGCTACCAGGAACAAACGGCTGTTCGCCCGCGGCGCACCCGCAAAGTCCGCCGGATGCGGAACAAGTCCAGGTTGGTTTATACTGGCATCATGATGATAGCCTTCACTGTATTTTTGCTGCTTGCCACCAAGTACGCCCAAATTGCTGCTACAGGGTACAAAATTGTGGAAATGAAAAAACAGATAAAGGCAATGGAGCTACAGAACCAGGCATTAGAAATGAAAATAGCCCAATTGCAGTCCTTAGAGAGAATTGAAGCAGTAGCTACGGAAAAACTTGGTATGGTTAAACCGGATACATCTGCAGGAGTCCAATTTGTAGCTGTCGAATCAAAAGATTCAGTTGGCAAAGAACAGGTACCGGCGCAAAAAATTCAAAAGGAAGAGCAACTCAAACCACAAAAAGAAAAACACAGACCGATGGCTCTTATAGACGTATTGAGTAGGCTGCTGGCCAACTGGACGGGGAGGGTAGCGCAGGCCGAGGCAACTACGGCATCCAATTAGTATATTTTGAGGGGTTGAACTCATGTGACCACCAATGTTTTAATGAGAAAGCGTATAACCCAGCTATTCTTGATCATGGGAGCATTCCTGCTATTTTTGATTGGTCGGTTAGCATGGATTCAGTTTGTTAACGGGGATAAACTTAGCACCGAGGCCCTGGAAAACAGGATGGACGATATTAAAGTACCTGCGAAAAGAGGGACCATTTACGACCGGAACGGAAAGGAACTGGTGATCAGCATCAGTTCGGATACAGTTTACGCCATTCCGCCGGAAATAAAAAAACCTGCAGAAACCGCGAAAAAGCTGGCCGAGATTCTCGGCCTTAAATATGAGGAGATATATAAGAAAATAACGAAAAGAAGCAACTTTGTATATATCCAGAGAAAAGTTGATCCGGAAATTAGCAAAAAAATCAAAAAGCTGGAACTGCCAGGGATAGATATTGTGGAAGAAAGTCAGCGGTCCTATCCGAACGGCAACCTTGCCTCTCATGTATTGGGGTTTGTGGGTATTGATAACTATGGTCTGAACGGTATTGAGGTTACAATGGAAAAAGAACTGGCCGGTGTTCCGGGGAGAATCTTGGTCGAAAAGGATTCCCTGGGCCGGGAAATACCGCAGGCCCTGCATCAGTACAAACCGCCACAGCCCGGAAACAGCCTGGTGCTGACCATAGATGAAACTATTCAATATTTCGTAGAGCGTGAATTGGATAATATCGTAGAAACCTATAACCCGAAAAGCGCCACCATTATAGTAATGGAACCCAAAACGGGCGGCATTCTGGCTATGGGCAACCGGCCGGATTTTGACCCGAATAAATATGGCGAATATCCGCAAACCAGTTGGAGAAATCCGGCCATTTGGCTGAACTATGAACCGGGTTCCACTTTTAAAGTTATTACAGCCGCCGCTGCTCTGGAAGAGGGGGTTGTGAAACCGGAAAGCAGGTTCTATGACCCCGGCTATGTCGTAGTATCCGGTGAAAGGATAAAGTGTTGGCGGTATCCCAGAGCTCATGGTTCCCAGTCCTTTGAAGAAGTGGCCCAAAACTCCTGTAACCCTGGATTCATTCAGGTTGGGCTTGATCTGGGGAGGGAACGCTTCTACAAGTATATAAAGGCTTTTGGTTTTGGGCAAAAGACCGGCATACCATTGGTCGGAGAAGCCAAAGGAATTGTTATCCCGGAAAAACAGGTCAAGAACATTAACCTTGCCACCATATCTATCGGGCAATCTATTTCGGTGACGCCGATTCAACTGATTACCGCTATATCGGCAGTTGCTAACGACGGGGTACTCATGAAGCCCCAACTGGTCAAAGAAATCCGGGACAGTCAAGGGCATTTGGTCCGGAAAATTGAACCTGAACCAGTGCGCCAGGTGATTTCCAGGTCAACGGCCCGCCAGTTGGCTGGGATTCTGGAGAAGGTTGTAAGTCAGGGTACCGGAAAAAATGCTTATATGGAAGAATACCCTGCCGCCGGCAAGACCGGTACTGCCCAAAAAGCCGGTAAAGGCGGATATTCCTCCGGCAAATATATTGCATCCTTTGCAGGGTTTGCCCCTGTTGAAAACCCACAGGTGGCAATACTTGTGGTTATTGATGAACCACAGGGAGGAACCTATTACGGCGGTCAGATTGCTGCACCCGTATTTAAAAACGTGGCCCGCGACGTACTTCGTTACCTGAACGTCAGGCCGCGGGTCAGCAAAACTGAACTGGAAGAAAAAGAAAAACGTAAAGAAGTTATAGTACCTGATTTAATTAACATGCCTTTGACTGAAGCCCAGGATATTCTGAGAAAGGCAGGTTTGGCAAGCAATTTAGAAGGTTCCGGCCAATGGGTTTTGAACCAGCAGCCTAAAGGCGGCGCCAAAGTGCTGGAAAAAACCCCGGTGATACTTTATGTTGGCCCGGAAGCCAAGAGTGTTCCAGAGGGTACGGAGGTGACAGTACCCGACTTAACGGGTTTAACCATGAGAGAAGCCGGTAAGCTGTTAGGGGCCCTGGGGCTAAAAATGAACCCGGAGGGGTCAGGGGTAGCCGCCAGCCAGAAAATAGAGCCCGGAACCAAGGTGAAAGCCGGGACGACAGTCAAAGTGATTTTCCTCCCACCGGCGCCCGAGCCTTTTCCGTAAAAAAGACATTGCCCATGTTTAAGGACATAGGCAACTCTTTTTAAACACAAATCAGGTTGGAGCAGGGGAATCGTCATGCTCCAACCTTACTTTGTTCCTGAGACAGCGCAAAAATATAGAGGATAAACAGTTATATTCCCGTTAATAATAAAACTTGTAGGAAATTTGTGGGAATGTACGACCAGGGGGGATAATTATGCGACGATTAACGGACCTGCTGAAGAATATTTACGGCGCCCGGGTGCAGGGAGATTTGACGGTGCAAATTGAGGGGCTGGCTTATGATTCGCGGAAAGTGCAGCCTGGCTTTGCCTTTATATGCATAGAAGGGTACAAGACCGACGGCCATTTGTTTGCCCAAAATGCGGTGGAAAACGGGGCGACCGTTATAATTGCGGAAAAACCTATTACCGTGCCGTCTTCTGTCACAGTGGTAACGGTGGAGGATACGCGGGAAGCACTGGCCTATATGGGGGCGGCTTTCTACGATTATCCTGGCGATAAGCTGAATATTATCGGCGTAACCGGTACCAATGGGAAAACCACCACTACTCATCTCATAGAAAACATACTCGTCAAGGCCGGTAAGAAAGTAGGATTAATCGGGACTATTAAAAATAAAATCATTGACCGGGTGCTTCCGGTAACCAATACTACGCCGGAATCTCTGGATTTGCAGGCTTTGTTGGCAGAAATGGTTGATGCGGGAGTAGATTACGCTGTGATGGAAGTGTCATCCCACGCCCTGGAATTGAACAGGGTAGCGGGCTGCGAATATGACCAGGCCATCTTTACCAACATCACCCAGGACCACCTGGACTTTCACGAAACTATGGATAACTACCTGGCGGCCAAACAAAAATTATTCATTAATTTAGGAAAAAATTCTAGGAAGAGCAGAAATAAGTATGGCATAATTAATATTGACGATTCCAAAGGGCAGAGCTTTCTGGAAGTTACACATGGTCAGGTAATTACATACGGAATACAGTCAGCCGCTGATGTGCGGGCAGAGAAAATTGACTTGCGGTCCGATGGGGTCAGCTTCACCGCTGTTACTCCCAGGGGTTCCGTTGATTTGAAGCTAAACCTGACAGGCCTGTTCAATGTTTACAACTCATTGGCGGCGGTAGCTTCCGGTCTGGGCGAAAATATTGCTTTGCCGGTAATCAAGGAAGCTCTGGAGGAGGTAAAAGGGGTACCGGGTCGGATGGAAAAAGTGGAAGCAGGCCAGCCTTTCGCTGTGCTGGTTGACTATGCTCATACACCGGATGGTTTGGAAAATGTACTTAGTGCAGCCAGGGAGTTTACGAAAGGCAGACTGATCACGGTTTTTGGGTGCGGGGGAGACCGGGACCGGACAAAACGTCCTATCATGGGTCAAGTTTCGGCGAAGCTCAGTGATTTTACCGTACTTACTTCTGATAACCCCCGCAGCGAAAATCCGGCAGAAATCCTGAGAGATATTGAGGAAGGCGTCAAACCTATTATCGGGCCGGAAAAATATACCGTTATCGAGGATAGGAAAGAGGCTATTAGGCATGCCCTGAACATGGCTAAAACGGGTGACGTGGTGGTTATAGCCGGTAAGGGACATGAAACGTACCAGATTGTCGGGACAAAGGTGCTACCCTTTGACGACCGTGAGGTCGCTATGGAAATATTAAAAGAAAAGTTTTCCTGAGGTAATGAACTATGTATAAAATGACACTCGGAGAAATTGCCGGCGCTATCAAGGCACGCATGGTAAAAGGAAATGCGGACCGCGTTTATACACAGGTTTGTACCGATTCGCGGCAGATAGTTCCGGGCAGCCTTTTTGTGGCATTAAAAGGGGAGCGTTTTGATGCCCATGATTTTGTAGGGCAGGCTTTGCAGCTTGGGGCGCATGGAGTAATTGTGAGCCGGATGCAGCAAGACCTTCCCGACGGTGATATCCTTTTGGTCGATAATACTCTGACAGCTTTGCAACAACTTGCCCGGTATAACAGAAAGAAGTTCTCCGGGCCGGTTGTGGCCGTAACAGGCAGCAACGGTAAAACGACCACCAAGGATATGATTTCTGCTTTGTTGGAGACAAAATACCGGGTTCTGAAAACATTGGGTAATTTTAACAACGAAATTGGGCTTCCCCTGACCCTTTTGGGTTTGGACGAGTCTCATGGCGCCGTGGTTGTGGAAATGGGCATGCGTGGGCTCGGGGAAATAGATTTCCTGGCCCGGATTGCCTGTCCTACCGCCGGGGTAATAACAAATATCGGCGAAACCCACCTGGAGCGATTGGGTACAGTGGAAAATATTGCCCGGGCGAAAACTGAGCTGCTGCCGCATATTCCTACCGGCGGGTATGCAGTTTTGAACGGTGACGACCCCTGGCAGCGAAAGTATGCGCACCTGACGAGGGCAAAAGTAATATTCTATGGTATGGATCATTCCAATCACGTCTATGCCGACAACATAAAATGTAACATGGGCGCCGGTGCGAGTTTCACCATAATACGCGACAACATTGCAAAGGTTTTCCACCTGCCGGTACCTGGCAGGCACAACATTTATAATGCCCTGGCGGCTATTACCGTCGGTTTGCAGGAAGGGCTTTCGTGGGAAATGTGCATGGAAGGTTTGCAGAATGTTGTGCTTAGCGGTATGAGGCTGCAGATTATTGACTGCAATGGCTTGAAAATAATCAATGATACATATAATGCCAATCCTGCATCAAGTAAAGCTGCTGTCCGCATACTTGCGGAGATGCCCTGTGCAGGGAAAAAAGTTGCCGTTTTAGGGGATATGTATGAATTGGGACAACGGACAGTACAGGGACACCGCGAAGTAGGAGAAACTGTGCAAAATTTAAAAATTGATATCCTGGTAACTGTTGGGGAATTAGCACTGCACATTGCAGAAGCGGCTAAAGCGGCGGGTATGGATAGGAAAAATATTTATGTGAGTAGAAATAACAATGAGGCATTGGAGATTCTTAATAATATATTGAAAGCCGGCGACCTGGTATTGGTAAAAGGTTCGCGGGGAATGAAAATGGAAAAAATTGTGGAAGGAATTACCTGCGCCTAAGCGGGGGTAGGGGGAGAGAAAGTGGAAAAGGTAGTATCAGGACTAGGGGTCTCACTACTAATTTCTATAATGTTGGGGCCAATACTGATTCCTGTTTTACACAAATTAAAATTCGGGCAATATATTCGGGCCGAAGGCCCGCAAAAGCACCTGAAAAAAGCCGGCACTCCCACCATGGGGGGAATAATGTTTCTTACGGCCATCGGAGCTGCCTCTCTGCTCATTGCGGATAAGACGGGCGATGTTTTATTAGTTTTGGCAGGCTTAACCCTTTTCGGCCTATTAGGGTTTATCGACGACTATATTAAGGTGGTTATGAGAAGAAACCTGGGGCTTAGGGCCCGGCATAAACTGGTCGGCCAATTTTTTTCGGCAGCTTTGATGCTCACTGTAGCAGTATTTGTGTTAAACCGGGGAACGGACCTGATTATTCCTTTCGGTGGCCAGCTCCGGGTGAATTTGGGGGTGCCCCTTTATCTGTTGCTGGGTTCCTTGGTCATAGTTGCCACAACTAATGCCGTAAACCTTACCGATGGGCTGGATGGATTGGCAGCCGGAGTCACGGCTGTGGCGGCGGTTGCGTATATAATAGTCGCTCTAATGATGGGTAAAACAGGGGTTGCTGTTGTAGCAGCGGCTGTTGCCGGTGGCTGTATCGGGTTTTTAAGGTATAACGCTCATCCGGCCAAAGTGTTTATGGGAGATACAGGTTCCCTTGCTTTGGGAGGAGCGCTGGCGGGACTGGCTGTGGTCACTAAAACAGAACTTTTTTTACCGATTATTGGTATTGTTTACGTGCTGGATACTTTGTCCGTAATCATTCAGGTTATTTCTTTTAAAACTACCGGGAAAAGAGTTTTTCTGATGAGTCCTTTACATCATCATTACGAATTGAAGGGCTGGTCGGAATGGAAAATAGTTATTTTTTTCTGGCTGCTGGCTGTGGCAGGGGCTGTTTTGGGAATACTAGGAATGTATGAGTCAGGTTAGGATGTGAATTGGTATGGAAGCTTTAAACTTAAAAAATAAGAGAGTACTGGTGGTAGGGATTGGCAAAAGCGGATTGGCGGTGGCTGGCTTTTTGGCGGGCAAGGGAGCTTCTGTAACCATCACTGACAAAAAAGCGAGGCAGGACCTGGGGCAGGCTGTAAACAGCCTGCCAAAGGAAGTGACTGTTGCAGCGGGGGCGTACCCCGAGGTGACGCCTGATAGCTTTGACATGGTTGTCACCAGCCCAGGAGTTCCTTTAACGGAACAACCCCTGCGGCAGGCGTTGGAACGCAAAGTACCTTTGCTTAGTGAACTGGAATTGGCATACCGGTTTGCCCGGTCGCCGGTCGTGGCCATTACCGGCACCAACGGAAAGACCACCACCACGACTCTGACCGGGGAAATTTTTAAGGCCGCGGGCCGGCGGGTATTGGTCGGGGGCAATATTGGGCTGCCGCTGGTGGCGGAGGTTGAAAAATATGCACGGGAAGACATCATTGTTGCCGAAGTAAGCAGTTTTCAACTGGAATGCATCCACCGGTTTAAACCGAAGGTGTCCATCATTCTGAATTTTACGCCTGACCATTTGGATAGGCATGGCACCTTTGAAAATTATATTTTGGCCAAAGCGCGAATTTTTGAAAACCAGGGCCCCGAAGATTTTGCGGTACTGAATTTTGATGACCCGAAGGTGGCTGCTTGGGCAGAACAGGTTAAAGCCCAGGTTATATTTTTCAGCCGCCGGCATAAGTTAGAAAAAGGAGTCTATGTCCGGCAGGACAGAATTATTATTGACCTGGGCCAGGGCTCCAAAGATGTTTGTTCGGTTAAAGATATTTTTATTCGGGGCAACCATAACCTGGAAAATGCGTTGGCGGCCACGGCGGCGGCAGCAGCCCTGGGCGTGGAACCGGAGGTTATAGCGGAAGTCTTGCGTACCTTCAGGGGTGTCCCGCACCGGATGGAACATGTTGCTGAAATCAACGGAGTGGTGTATATTAATGATTCGAAAGGCACAAATCCGGATGCAGCCATGAAGGCCCTGGATTCTTATGATCAACCCCTGGTGTTAATTGCGGGAGGCCGCAATAAAGGCAGTGACTTCACTGCTTTTGCGGCCAAAGTCAGGGAAAAGGTCAGGGCGCTGGTGGTTTTGGGCGAGTGTGCCGACGAGATTATAGAGAGCATGAATAAAGTCGGTTTCAGTAATATCTACCGTGCTCATACTTTGGAAGAAGCGGTGAGAAAAGCTGCTGAAGTTGCCAATCCCGGAGAGATAGTTCTGCTGTCACCGGCCTGCGCAAGCTGGGACATGTTCAAAGATTTCGAACAACGCGGGGAAAAATTCAAGGAGGTTGTCCTGAGTTTAAGGAGGTAGCGCTTTGACCCTGCGTAAAAAATCACCGGATTTTTTGCTGTTTATGGCCACAATTTTACTGCTGGTTATAGGTATCGTTATGGTTTACAGCGCGAGCCAGGTTACAGCCCATGAAAGGTTGCACGATACATATTATTACCTCAAGAAACAGCTTTTATGGGCCAGCGTCGGGATTGGTGCTATGATGCTGGCCATGGGGATAGATTACTGGAAGTACAAGAAAATGGCGATTCCTTTTCTGGTTTTGGCTTTTTCATTGCTAGTTATGGTACTCCTGCCCGGCATTGGGAAAACCGTTAAAGGCGCGCAACGCTGGATTGGTTTAGGACCGTTTACGATACAACCTTCAGAAATGGTTAAACTGTCCCTGGTAATTTTTATGTCTTATGGGTTATCAGTGCAAAAACACAAGATAAAAAAATTTTCCCAGGGACTACTGCCCAATTTGTTGATTCTCGGTTTGGCCTGCGGTCTTATATTACTGCAACCAGACCTGGGAACAGCAGTATCTGTGGCCGGCACAGTTTTCGTCATGTTGTTTGCAGCGGGAGCCGAGGCTAGGCACTTATCTGCTCTGGCCCTGGCGGGGATAGGGGCAGTCGGCCTGGCAATAGCTTTTGAACCTTACCGACTGCGGCGGTTCCTGGCATTTCTTGATCCCTGGGCAGACCCGTTGGGCAGCGGATTTCATATTATTCAGTCGCTATATGCCTTGGGTTCCGGAGGACTCTTTGGTTTGGGCCTGGGGCAAAGCCACCAGAAGTTTTTCTATTTGCCCGAACAACACACTGATTTTATTTTTGCCGTATTGGGTGAGGAGTTGGGATTTTTGGGCGGAAGTCTGGTGTTGCTGCTTTTCATACTTTTTGTATGGCGGGGTTTCCGGATTGCCCTAAGTTCGCCTGATTCCTTTTCCAGTTTGCTGGCCGTAGGCATCACTACAATGGTGGCGCTGCAGGCCATCATAAACATTGGCGTGGTTACCGGCTCCATGCCGGTAACGGGAATTCCGCTGCCACTGATCAGTTTTGGCGGTTCATCCCTGATCTTTACCTTAATCGGTGTAGGTATTTTGCTCAATATTTCCAAGTATGGCTCAGTCCGTTAGGGGGATAACAAATGAAGGTTATCGTTTCCGGGGGAGGAACAGGGGGTCATATATATCCGGCTTTGGCAATAGCCAAAGGCCTTCAGGAAGCCGAAGCGGGTACTGAAGTCCTCTATGTGGGCACGGCCAAAGGCCTGGAAGCAGGGATTGTCCCGCAGACCGGGGTCCCTTTCAGAACTGTTACGGTTGAAGGGCTGCCGAGGAAAATAGGGGTGCGGTTGTTTTCTTCTTTGCTTAAAGTGACCAAAGGTTTTTTTCAGGCCATGCAGATTATGGACGAATTCAGGCCTGACATTGTTATCGGCACCGGAGGTTATGTATGCGGCCCTGTAGTTCTGGCGGCTGTACTGAAAAAAATTCCGACGCTCATTCATGAACAAAATGCTTTCCCCGGCATAACCAATAAACTGCTGGCCCGACTAGTTAATCGGGTGGCAACCACATTTCCGGAATCGGTCAAGTATTTTAAAAATCCCGGGAAAGTTGTTGTCACCGGTCTGCCTGTCAGGCCGGAAATCCTTAATGCCAGGCCGGAGGATGGAACAGACCTGGGTTTTGCACCCGACCGGTTCAATGTTTTGGTTGTTGGCGGCAGCAGAGGAGCCAGGTCTATCAACCTGGCTATGGTGGAAGTTCTGGAACATTTCCATAACCATGCGGGTGTCCGGCTATTGCTGGTCACCGGCGAATCGGGTTATCACGAATTAAATGACAGGCTGAAGCTGCGGGGCTTGGACCCGGCCAAGCTCAACAATATCATCATTAGGCCTTATCTGCATAATATGCCCGCGGCCCTCGCCGCCGCAAACCTCATTGTATGCCGGGCCGGCGCCACTACGATAGCCGAGATTACAGCCAAAGGAATTCCAAGCATCTTAATTCCATATCCCTACGCGGCGGAAAACCACCAGGAATACAATGCGAGAGCCCTTGTGGACAAGGGTGCGGCAGTTATGATTAAAGACGCCGAATTGACGGGGCGTAAGATTATCGAAAACGTTGAACTCCTACGCCAGGATATACAACTTTGGCATAAAATGGCGGAAAAGTCAAAGGCACTGGGAAGGCCAGATGCCTTGCAAAATATAGTCAAATTAGCGCAAAACCTTTTAAAATAGAGCTTCGATTGGACAAGTTGTATCATTAAAAAGGACAAGTTCATTCACCCTCTAATCAATATCTGCATACTATAGGGTAGAGCTTTCGGTTGATACGATAAGGTTTTTGCCGGGAAGGAGCTGAACAAGTCATTGGGTAAGGACCAGACACAATTTCACTTTATCGGTATCGGCGGCGCCGGGATGAGCGGTTTAGCAAGAATTTTGCTGCAAAAAGGTATGAGAGTAAGTGGTTCTGATATCAAGAGCAGCCGCACTTTTTCTCAATTAAAAGAACTTGGGGCAAAGGTTTATCTCGGCCATAGTCGGGAAAATATATCGGAAGAAATTAGAGTCGTAGTAGTTTCCTCCGCAATATCCCCGGATAACGAGGAACTGGCGGAAGCCAGGAAGAAGGGATTGAAGATACTACACCGGGGCGATGTGCTGGCCGGTTTAATGGCAGAGAAAAAAGGGATTGCAGTAGCTGGAGCTCATGGAAAAACGACCACCACTTCAATGATTGCGCTTGTGCTGGAAAAAAACGGCCTGGATCCTACGGTAGTCGTCGGAGGGGAATTATTCGATATAGGTAGCAATGCCAAGCTGGGTAAGGGAGAATACCTGGTGGCTGAGGCGGACGAAAGTGACGGGTCTTTTTTGAAGCTGTCTCCTTATATTGAAGTAATAACCAATATTGAAGACGATCACCTGGATTATTATGGCTCAACGGAGAAAATAGATGCAGCCTTCCAGGAGTTTACCGAAAAAATTCCCGACGAAGGTTTTTGCATTTTATGCTTCAACAGTCCCAAAGTAAAGGTTCTGGCCGACAAATTAAAGAAGCCTTTTATCAGCTACGGTATTGGAGTGCCGGCTGAATATGAAGGTCGAAATGTATTATGCCAGGGTACGCAAAGTTCTGTAGACGTTTTTTACAGGAACGAATATTTGGGCAAGTTACGGCTTAATGTTCCCGGCGAGCATAATTTAGCCAATGCCCTGGCCGCTTTGGCTGTTGGTCGGCTGGTAGGTTTAAGCTTCGAGCAGGTGGCAGATGCTCTGGCCAGCTTTACCGGTGTGGGAAGGCGGTTTCAATTAATAGGACAGGTAAAAGGCATAACTGTTGTTGATGATTATGCCCATCATCCTACCGAACTGAAAGCTACTTTGCAAGCCGCCCGAAAGGCAGGTTTTACAAGGATAATCAGTGTGTTTCAACCTCACCGGTTTACTCGGACCAAATTCCTGTACAGACAATTTGGTGAAGCATTCCATGGTCCTGATATTATCATTATTACTGAAATATATAGCGCCGGCGAAAAACCTATTGCCGGGGTCAGCGCCCAACTGATCATCGATGAAGTCAAAAAACATACTACGGCGCCGGTTTATTTTCTAAAGACTGAAGAAGATATTCTCGAATTTTTGCTGGCTAATACCAGGTCGGGCGACCTGGTTCTAACCCTTGGAGCAGGGAACATATGGGCCGTAGGGGTTGAGTTGGTCAGACGGTTGAAAGAGGGAAAGTAAATGAGCATTTGCAGGTTCAGAGAGGAACTGCAAAATCTCATATCCGGTGAAATCCTCGTAAACGAACCGATGTCATTACATACCACCTGGCGGATAGGCGGGCCGGCAGACCTCATGCTTATTCCGGAAGATATTGAAGACTGTTGGGCCGCTATAAAACTAGCCAAAAAATATGGGATACCATATTTAGTTATGGGCAATGGTTCCAATTTGCTGGTCAAGGACAGAGGTATCCGGGGGCTGGTCATAAAAATGGCCGCGGGGGAAGTTAAGGTTGACGAGGAACAGAATTTAATTTTTGCTCCTGCAGGAACTCTGTTGCCGGTTGTTGCCAGGGTCGCTGCCGACCATGCTTTGAGCGGCCTGGAATTTGCTGTCGGCATTCCGGCAAGCGTGGGCGGGGCCATTGTTATGAATGCCGGTGCACACGGCAAAAGTATCGGTGAGGTTGTTAAGGAGGTGAATGTTCTTGACTCCGACGGCGAACTGTTGGTTTTGCCGGGAAGAGACCTGGATTTTCGGTACCGGTACAGCAACATATTCCAAAAGAATTTCATTGTCACAAAAGCTGTATTTTTGTTAGCAAGAGCTCCTGCTGTGGAAATAAAGAAACGCATGACTGAGTTTTTGGAAAAGAGAAGGCAATTGCAGCCCGTAGGCAAACCTAATGCCGGCAGTGTTTTTAAAAACCCGGCCGGGACTTCTGCAGGGAGGTTGATAGATGCAGCCGGCTGCAAGGGATTGACCGTTGGAGACGCTCAGGTGTCCGAAAAGCACGCCAATTTTATTCTAAACCTGGACAGCGCTACTGCCCACGATGTTTTGACCTTGATTGAACAGGTCAAAAACGCGGTTTATAAAAAATTTAATGTTATGTTGGAATTGGAAGTACAGGTAGTAGGGGAGTAGCCGAAACTGGAGGTGACAAATTGCAGAAGTTCATTGTCATCGGAGGCAAGCGGCTTAATGGCAGGATCAGGGTAAGCGGAGCAAAAAACGCCACACTTCCCGTGTTGGCTGCCAGTTTACTGACCGATAAGGGCTGTTTGATTCATGAAGTTCCAAAGCTCAAGGATATCGATGTGATGAAAGAGGTTCTCAAGTATCTGGGATCTGTGATAGAATGCCGGGGTTCTTCCCTTAAGCTAGATAACAGCCGCGTTTGCTCGAAGGAAATTTCCGAAGATTTGATGCGCCGTATGCGGGCTTCCAACCTGGTTATGGGCCCCCTGTTAGCCAGATTCGGCCACGTGAGAGCTGCTTATCCCGGAGGGTGTGCCATCGGGTCAAGACCTATGGACCTGCATTTAAAAGGTTTTGCCGCTCTGGGGGCGGAAATTACGGAAAAACATGGGTTTGTGGAGGCCAGAGCAAATTGCCTGAAAGGCGCCGAAATACACCTGGATTTTCCAAGTGTCGGAGCCACAGAAAATCTGATGATGGCAGCTGTTTTGGCCCGCGGCCAGACGGTAATCAAAAATGCGGCAAAAGAACCGGAAATTGTTGACTTGCAAAACTTTTTGAACAGCCTGGGAGCAAAGGTGCGCGGCGCCGGAACTGATGTGATTAAAATTGAGGGCGCAGGGGAATTGGAGCTTGCCGAACATACCGTAATTCCTGACCGTATTGAGGCAGCTACCCACCTGATAGCCGGGGCAATTACGGCTGGCGAAGTTGTTGTGGAAAATGTTATCCCCGAACATCTGGATTCAGTAATTGCTAAATTGCGTGAAGCAGGAGCAGACATTCAGGTGGGCCAGAACTGGATCAAAGTAGCCAGCGACGGGAAATTCAAAGCCGTAGATGTCAAAACTTTACCTTATCCTGGGTTTCCCACCGATGTCCAGGCGCAGTTAATGGTTCTAATGACTGTGGCGCAGGGGACAAGTATAATTTCAGAAAGTATCTTTGAAAACAGGTTCAAGCATGTTGATGAACTTCGCCGGATGGGAGCTGATATCAAAATCGAGGGACGTACAGCTATTGTAAAAGGCACCTCAAAGCTAAGCGGGACCTTTGTTGAAGCTACGGATCTACGGGCGGGAGCAGCTTTGGTACTGGCTGGCCTGATTGCGGAAGATGCCACAGTAATAGAAAACATATGGCACATTGACAGAGGTTATGAGGATTTGGAAAAAAAATACTCCGCGCTAGGGGCACGGATAATGCGGGTGAACAGTGTTTGAATTGGCAGCAGGAAGCTGCTTTTTTTGGTTTAGGCAGGGACAAGTTGTGATATATTTTTCCTTTCAGTTTTGGTATAATATAACCGTGAGGTGATCCAGGTGCCTAACATACGTTCGGGAAGGCCTCGACATACCAGACAAAGTTTGCCTTTGCAGGGACTTTTTTTTATTTTACTTTTAATTTGTGGAATTTATGCTCTTTTAAACTCTTCTTTTTTTTCTGTTTCCCGGATTATCGTAGACGGGAACAAGCAACTTAAAACCCAGGAGATTGTCAATCTTTCAGGCATTACATTGGGAACCAATACTTTCAAGTTAAAAATAGACGAAATCGAAAAGAGAATTTTGCTGCATCCTTTGGTGAAAAAGGTAACGGTCAAGCGTTTGCTGCCGGGGAAAATTAAAATAGACCTGGAGGAACGGGTTGGACAAGGCTTACTGCCCAAAGACGGCGGATTTTATGTAATCGATAGTGAGGGGGTATTTTTATACCCTGTAGACAGCATAGAAAAAATAAATTTGCCGATAATTACCGGAGTCCGGTTTGGTAAAATTAAGACCGGCCAAAAAATAAAGTCGGAGGGGCTAAGGAGTGCGCTTGATTATTTGGCCATTATGCCCCCTGAAATTTCCACCATTGTTTCTGAAATTAACTGTGCTGATCCGGAAAACATAATTATGTATACCATTGATGGGGTAGAGGTACGTTTGGGAAATACGGAAAACGCGACAGAAAAACTGGAAATCTACAGGCAGGTAGCAAGCCAAAAATTTCAACAAAAAATTCAGTATATTGATCTGAGTTATCATAACAAACCTGTTGTAAAATTTTACTCCAAGCCGTAGTAATTTTAATAGCAGAGAAAGGTAAGGGATGCACCAATGAAAAGAGGTCAACTGTATGTGGCCATTGTGCTCCTCGTTTTAGGCATGATGCTGGCCGTACAGTTTCGTACTACCAAAGATATCCAACAGAACGCACCTATCAGCAGGGCACAGGAATTAACAGCCCGGCTCAAAGATGTTACGGAGGAAAGAGATAGCCTGCTTATCGAGGTATCGGATTTAAGAAAAAAATTGGAACAAACGGGCCGGAAGGGCGGGGCCGGCAAAGCCATCAGCGACGAACTGGATAAGGCCCGCATGGTGGCCGGTCTTACCCCGGTAGAAGGGCCCGGTGTGGAAGTAGTTCTAAATGATAGCCCGAAAAAACTGGAACCGGGCGAAGACCCGAATTTATATATTTTACATGAAGAAGATTTGCTGAAAGTAGTGAATGAGTTAAGAGCCGGCGGAGCTGAAGCTATTTCGATTAATGGCCAAAGGTTGCTTGCCAATTCGGAGATCAGGTGTGCAGGTACTACTATTTTGGTAAATACGAAAAAGATTGTACCCCCGATTACAATCTTGGCTACCGGTGACCCTAAGGCTCTGCAAAGCTCCCTGGAAATAAAGGGAGGTATCCTGGAGACCCTGAGGTTTTGGGGCTTACAGGCGGATGTGCAACAAAAACAAAAAGTAGAAATACCTGCTTACGACGGACCTGTGGTATTTCAGTATTCCAAATCGGTAAAAGAGGGTGATTAATTGTGTGGCTACCTGTTTTGGGATTGGCTTTGGGGCTGATTATCGGGCTTATTGTTCCTATCAGCATGCCCCAGGCCTATGTGCAATATATGTCCGTAGCTGTGCTGGCGGCTCTTGACTCGGTTTTTGGCGGGGCGCGGGCCGGTTTGGAAAAAAAGTTTGACGATGTTGTTTTTATTACGGGATTTTTTAGCAATACATTACTGGCGGCGGGTTTGGCCTATATTGGCGAAAGGCTGGGGGTGGCGTTATACACGGCTGCCATTTTTGCCTTCGGCGTCAGACTTTTCCAAAATTTGGCCATAATAAGACGCCATATATTGAAAAAATAAAAAAATTCACCAGTAAAAAGAGGGAATTTGATTTCTATGTGGAATTTTCCTTTTAAGTAAATTCCCACATGTTAAGTAATTTCCTATATGTTAAGTAATTTCCCATATGTAAATAATTTCCCATACGGAGGTGGAAGGTTGTCCCTGCCAAATGTGCTGGTCGGAATTGACATTGGGACTTCCGGGATAAAGATAACTGTTGCCGACAGTACAGATAACTTTGTGATTAAAGCCATGGCTGAGTACCCCAGCCAAGGGGTGCAAAAAGGCCGTATTATAGATATAGACAGGGCGGTAAAGTCCCTGGAAAATGCAATTCGTCTCGCTGAAGAGGCGGGAAGGACCGAAATACGGGACATAATTGTTAACGTTTCCGGTCCGGAAGTGCAGGGTATATTAAGTACGGGTTCTTTGTTGATAAGTAGATCCAGTCACCGGGTAACCGAGTGGGACGTGGTACGTGTTCTGGAATTGGCTCGCCAAAATATCGTTCCAACGGGAAAAGAAACAATCTGTACAGTACCCCGGAGTTTTTTTGTTGATGGGAACTATACCCCTAACCCGGTTGGGTTGAGAGGGCGCCTACTGGAAGTGGAAACGATGCTCATATTGGCGCCGCCTGATTTGCTGCAAGAAAGGCTGGATCTGGCTAATAGGCTTGGACTGAAGGTTGATTCCGTAAACGCCGGTATTGTTGCTACGGCCGGGTCAGCTTTATCACCGGAAGACGCCGGTGTCGCTTTAGTGGATGTTGGTGCCGGCTTAACGGAAATTGGTATTTTCGACGAGCGGGGATTATGCTGGTTGACAAGCTTACCCATTGGAGGAGATTACATAACATCGGACATATCTTTTGGGTTACAGGTACCCAAGGAATTGGCTGAGAAAATTAAATTGCAGTTCGGTTCTTTAAACCGGGATGATTTTCATGAAGTTTTCACCATTCCGGGACTGAAAGGTGACGGACCAAAGAAAATTAACAGGCAGTTTGTTACTGAAATAATTGACTCCCGCATTACTGAAATATTTGATTTAATTAAACAGGCAATTCTGCAGTCGGGATACAATGACAGGGTGCGAAAAGGTTTGATTTTTACCGGTGGTGTTACCAAAGTTCCGGGTTTTTTGGAAAGAGCCCATGAATATCTAAAAGTACCTGTGTGTCTGGGCCACAATGACGGAATTTACTTGGGCGACCCCCGTTACAGTTGTTCCCTTGGCTTGGTTTTGTGTCACTCCCAAAATGTTGCAGGTTTGCAACAGACGGCCAGTGTTAAAGATGAATCAATGGGGTTCCTTGCGAGAATTATCCGGATTTTTAAAAAGTTCGTATGAAGGTTTTCCGGAAAATAACTGCATCATGAGCATTTCAAAGTTTTAAAGGAGGTCTTTCGGAGCATGCTCGAATTTGATATGGAATTGGACCAGTTCGCCAACATAAAAGTTATTGGGGTAGGTGGCGGAGGAAATAATGCTGTTAACCGGATGATATCAGCTGGCCTGAAAGGAGTTGAATTTATAACCGTAAACACCGATGCCCAGGCTTTGTACCTGTCCCAGGCGCCGCAAAAAATTCAGATAGGAGCTAAACTTACCAAGGGATTAGGGGCCGGCGCAAATCCTGAAATTGGGCAGAAAGCGGCAGAAGAGAACAGGGAAGAACTTGTACAAGCCCTGAAGGGCGCCGATATGGTGTTTGTTACTGCCGGTATGGGCGGTGGAACCGGAACAGGCGCTGCGCCTATTGTAGCGGAGGTAGCCAAGGAAGTAGGGGCATTGACTGTAGGTGTAGTGACCAAGCCTTTTACTTTTGAGGGGCGGAAACGTCTTACACAGGCTGAAGCGGGGATAAACAACCTGAAAGAAAAAGTCGATACCCTTATTACGATACCCAACGACAGGTTATTACAGGTGATTGACAAACATACTTCCATTGTTGAAGCGTTTCGTATCGCCGATGATGTGCTAAGGCAGGGTGTACAGGGCATATCGGACCTCATTGCCGTACCCGGGTTGATAAACCTGGATTTTGCCGATGTAAAGACAATTATGACTGACACAGGTTCAGCGCTTATGGGAATAGGCATTGCCTCCGGGGAAAACAGGGCTGCGGAAGCTGCGAAACTGGCTATATCCAGCCCGCTCCTGGAAACTTCCATCGAAGGAGCACGCGGCGTATTGCTTAACATTACCGGCGGAACCAGTTTGGGGCTTTTTGAAGTAAATGAGGCAGCCGAAATCATTGCCAAAGCTGCTGACCCGGAAGCCAACATAATTTTTGGTGCGGTAATAGACGACAATATGCAGGATGAAGTTAGGGTCACAGTAATTGCCACAGGTTTCGATAACAGGAACCCCCGCCGGGGCATTTCCAGCGATACTGCCGGTATAGATATTAAACCTTTTACGGCTGTAGATGAATTAGATATTCCCGCTTTTTTACGGAGAAAATAATTGAGGTACCATACCCTCTACGTTATGTAGAGGGTATTTTTGAATAAATTATGCATGGAAATTATCTAACCCGCATAAAGAGTTTATGATAGGATTATTTTGCGACAGAATGCATGAAAAGCTTTGCTCAATTTACCTGCCAACGGTATGGAAAACTTTTCGGTCGGTTGTCACAAGCAAGAGAATGGTTGGGGTTTTTGTGGGAGGGATGTAGGGGTGAACTGTAAAGAATGTCGGTATCTGTTATTCGATTACGTGGACAATAAGCTTACTCCCGATACAAAAGAAATTATCGACGAGCATTTACAGGTTTGCCCCGAATGTGCTGCCCGGTTGGAAGCTTTGCAGGTCCGGCAGGAGGAGCTGGAACAAGCATCCGGAATGTTTTTTTACCTTTTTAAACCTTCCGGGGGGTTCAAAAGGTTATTTATTATTGCCTCTTTGTTAACAGCGTTATTATTTGCCATACTTACTTACCTACATTTTAAAAATTTTATTTTTTAGCTAATTGTCCCAAATTATGGACTGAAATCAAACCTTTGTCAATTTCGGACGTAAATTGACGGAGGTTTTTTTTGTGGGTGCAGCCTATGTGACAGATTTTGCCGGGTAAGTCGTAGTATAATGGGCATATAACTTGTCATATAGGGCTTATTCCTGGCATATACTGCTAATATGATAACCGGGTTTGTTGCGGAGGTGCTTTGCCATGTCCTCCAAAACTGTTATCTATGTATATCCTGATTTAGTTTTTGCCATAAGTTTTATTATGAATCTGATAATTCTGTGGGGTACCAACAGGATAGCCCGTTTGAGGGCTGGGAAACTCAGATTAGTTACGGGCGCTGCCATTGGAGCCCTGTATTCAGCAGCCGCGGCTTATCCCAATTTGGCTTTTCTGTATTCCTTTGGCATAAAAATGGTTTTTGGCACAATTATGTTTCTTACCGTCTTTTTCCCACTAACGGCAAAAGATTTTATTTTCGGAATGCTATATTTCTTCCTGGTGTCCTTCAGTATTGGGGGCATATTTTTTGGTATTATATTTTTGCTCAATTCTTCGGGTTTGAGCGCCCAGTTATTCACCGGTCTTGCGTCTTTAATTCAGTCTAAATTTGGTATTAGTATTATTTTTACTTCCATTGTGGCGGGTATGCTAATAAAATGGGGTCTCCCTTTCTTTAAAAAAAATGGGTTGCATGGAGTGTTAAAGGTACCGGTGAAGGTGCTTTTTGGCAACCGGCAGATTGAAGTCGAGGCTTTACTGGATACGGGTAATCAACTGCAGGACCCTATTTCTCTGACGCCCGTCCTGGTAGTGGAGTATGCGGCCATAAGTGAATATTTACCGGCCGAAATGCGCGATTACTTTGAAGCGGAAGAACCGGATTTGGCCAAAATTGCCGGAGGCATAACAGACCAATTCTGGTCGGCCAGGTTTCGGGTTATTCCTTTTACTTCATTGGGGCGAAGCAACGGAATGCTGGTCGGTTTCAGACCGGACCAAATAGAAGTCAGAAAGGGGGAACAGATCTATACCCGGAAAAACGTAATTGTGGGAATCTATAACAAGACGTTAAGTCCGGACGGGAAATACAAAGCTTTGTTGCATCCGGATATTTTGGAGGAAATTTCAGCTTAGTTAGGAGGAAAGCTGATGGGTAATCGGTTATTGCGAGTAAAATGGAACTTGCGGCTGATGCTGATCAAGCTCCTGCTGAGGCTTGGGCTGCGGGCAGAAGTTCATTATGTGGGAAGCAGCGAAGCTTTGCCGCCACCTTTATCTAATGCCGAAGAAAACTATCTTATATCCAAGCTGGCCACCGGCGATGCGGCAGTAAGAAGTGTTCTGATTGAACGGAACTTGCGGCTAGTTGTTTATATTGCCAGGAAGTTTGAAAACACCGGGGTTGGTATTGAGGACCTGGTTTCTATCGGTACAATCGGATTAATTAAAGCTGTAAATACTTTTGACCCGGCCAAAAAGATAAAACTGGCCACTTATGCTTCCCGCTGCATAGAAAACGAAATACTCATGTACCTGCGCAGAAACAATAAAACCAGGGCTGAGGTCTCCTTTGATGAACCCATCAACATTGACTGGGACGGAAATGAGCTTTTGTTGTCTGATGTTATGGGTACGGAAAGCGATATTATTTATAAATTTATAGAAGAAGAGGTTGACCGTAAGTTGCTGGCTCTGGCATTGCAGAAACTTAACGGGCGTGAGCGCAGGATAATGGAATTAAGATTTGGCTTAATTGACGGGACCGAAAAGACGCAAAAAGAAGTTGCCGATATGCTGGGCATTTCCCAGTCGTACATATCCAGATTGGAAAAGCGTATTTTGAAAAGACTGCGCAAAGAGATACATAAAATGGAGTAAGGCAACGGTTGTTTTGCCTCCACAGCGGCACCGTACAGCAGCATCATCATCTAATACTGGAAGGGTGTAATACTGGAAGGGTGTAATACTGGAAGGGTGGGTGGGGTGTCCCGGCTACCACGGAGCTTTGTGCTGCAAAACCTGGCCGGGCAGGCAGCGTTCCCGAACTCGATGGCTCATACTGAATTTCTTACAGGTCAGGCCGCCTCCCGTCCGGACACTCAACATACGTTGAGCGCCGGACTTCCCGGCGGCCTTCGCCATCTTCGGATATGCGGGAACTCTCTACCTGCCCGGTTGCGGTTTTGCGGGCGCAGTCGCTCCTTAAGGGGCTGCCTTTAGACAGCCCCTCAGATTGAAGATAAAGTTACATAATAGGACACGGGCAAATAGGGCTTCCTTTACGGAAGCCCTGATATTTTTTTAAGAGGTTTGCCGTGCAAACCAACCTTTTGGCCGGGTTCAGTGATTTCAACCGATCGGAGTTTACACTGTCTCTGCCCGGAGCCTCGAAGCAACGGTTGATCCACCGGCGCAGCGGCAATTAAATGTATAAACCCATTTTCTTTTGGCAATAATCCTAGTAAAAACCGAATACTGCAAACCTGGAAGGGAGACGGCACAGACATGATGATAAACAAAGTAGAAATATGCGGTGTAAATACTTCAAAGCTTCCGGTTTTGTCCAGTAGTGAAATGCGCAAGATTTTCGAACAGATGCAAGCCGGGGATAAATCAGCTCGGACTAAATTAATAAATGGCAACTTGCGACTGGTACTCAGTGTGATTCAACGGTTTACAAACAGAGGAGAATATGTTGACGATCTTTTTCAGGTAGGGTGCATTGGCTTGATGAAAGCCATTGATAATTTCGACTTAAGCCAGAATGTGAAGTTTTCAACCTATGCAGTGCCTATGATTATTGGAGAAATCCGGCGGTATTTAAGAGACAATAATCCGATCAGGGTAAGCCGTTCCCTCAGAGATGTAGCTTACAAGGCTTTGCAGGTTAGAGACGCTTTGGTTAATAAGTATTCTCGTGAACCTTCCATTAACGAGATAGCCAGTGAACTGAAAATGCCGCGGGAAGAAGTAGTTTTTGCGTTAGATGCTATTCAGGAACCCATTTCATTATTTGAACCCATTTATCACGACGGTGGTGACCCCATCTATGTGATGGACCAGATCGGCGATGAGAAAAACCTCGACGGTAATTGGCTGGAAGGCATTTCGGTAAGGGAAGCCATGAGGAAACTGAATGAACGGGAAAAACTGATTTTGACCCTGAGGTTTTTTGAAGGAAAGACCCAAATGGAAGTTGCCGAAGAAATAGGAATTTCCCAGGCGCAGGTATCCCGCTTGGAAAAAGCGGCCCTAAAACACATGAGAAAATATATGTAGTTGCCCTCGGAGCAACGGAATTTGGTCACTGGCCATTGTTAAGGAGGTAGACATCAAAATGCGGAGTATAAAAACACAAGAATGTAATAAGGCTGCAAAGAGAACATTGTTGGACTGTACCAAAGGGTATGCGGCCGGTTGGACCCCGCGGAAAGCCCTGGCTGTGGCAGCTTTCGGCGTACTGATGGGCGGTTTCTTTTTAGGTATTGCTGCAGCCGGTGGGTTTAACGATGCGGGCGAGCTTTACGTGCAGGCCTATAACCAGAATAACCTGATTCGTTTTCATGTTATTGCCAATAGCGACAGTGTCAGGGATCAGGCCTTAAAGCGCAGGGTCAGGGATGTAATTGTCAACTATATGACACCCAAGTTTGAACAGGCGAAAAACGCGGCTGAAGCCCGAAAAATTTCTGCCCAATACCTCGACGAAATGCAGGAAATTGCCCAACAGGAGGTTTATCGTTGGGGAGCCCAATACAAAGTGAAGGCATTACTGGGTAAATTTACTTTTCCCGCCAAAACCTACGGCAGTATTACCCTGCCGGCCGGTGAATACCAGGCTGTACGGATAGTTTTAGGCGAAGGTGCGGGAGCCAACTGGTGGTGTGTATTATTTCCTCCCCTTTGTTTTATCAGCGGTTCAAAGGAAATGCCTGCAGAGACCTTGCCGGGAGAAATACCCGGCCATAAAGGGGATAACATTACCAATACAGAAAAGAATAAAGATAAACAGGAATTTGAGACTGAAGTAAGGGTAAAGTTCAAAATTCTTGAGATTTTGCGCAATGAATTTGGCAAAAGCAGTATAACTGCTAAAAACTACTAATTGAGTAAAAACATGCCATTGTAGGTTGCCTTAATTAAGACTCTGTTCTGCAGGGTCTTAATTAATACGTGAGATTGAAGGAGTAACAGAGATGTCGTTTTTTGATTTATTCTGGGCAATATTTATAGTTATGTCACTTGTCCCGATTATTAATCAACAGAAGATTACCAGAGCCAGGTACAATCTCATCCATGAAATAGAAAGGAAACAGGGGTGCAGGTTAATAACACTTATTCACCGGCAGGAGTCTTTTAATTTGCTGGGAATATTATTTGGCCGTTTTATAAACATAGAAGATTCAGAACAGGTTTTGAGAGCTATCCGACTTACTCCGCAGGATATGCCCATCAGCCTGGTTTTGCACACCCCCGGAGGTTTGGTACTGGCATCGGAGCAGATAGCGCATGCTCTGGAAAAACACCGGGCTAAAGTTACTGTATATATTCCCCACTATGCCATGTCTGGGGGAACGTTAATTGCTTTGGCGGCCGATGAAATTGTGATGGATGAAAATGCTGTCCTTGGCCCTGTTGACCCCCAGATTGGAGAATACCCGGCGGCATCAATCGTGAAAGTGTTGGAAGAAAAAGAAAGAAATGAAATTGACGACAAAACCATTATCCTGGCCGATGTGGCCAAAAAGGCATTAAAGCAGGTAGAGGATTTTGTGTACGGTTTATTAAAAGACAACCTGGGAGAAGAAAAAGGACGGGAATTAGCGAAAATACTTACGGAGGGCCGCTGGACCCATGATTACCCGATAACTTACGATACATTGAAAGAGATGGGCCTGCGGGTGACCAATGATTTGCCCATTGAAATTTACCGGTTAATGGAACTTTACCCTCAGCCGACGCAACGGAGACCGTCGGTCCAGTATATTCCCGTACCTTACAATCAAAATAAAGACAGACAAGATAGATAGTAACATATTGACAACCCCTCACATATAATAGAGTGAGGAGGTGGAAGGCCGTGATGAAGGTATCTGATTTGCGCTTGAGGGAAGTCATCAACGTTTACAACGGCAAAAAATTGGGGCTAATCAGAGATATTGAATTTGATCTGGACCAGGGCAAGATAAAATCCATTATTTTACCGGGAGGTAATAAGGTTCTCGGGTTGCTGGGTAAAAATGATGATATAGTGATTCCATGGCATAAGATAAAAAAAATGGGGTTAGATGTGATATTGGTTGAACTCAATGATTTTAATGATACCCGGTATGAAGAATATTAAAGGCCAGGATATATCAAACGTATGGAAAGGCTGCTGCCTGGAGAGGCTGAAGCCTTTTATTTTTGCCAAAATAGTTCTCTTTAATGGTATAAAGTGCTGTTATGGAGGTACACTACTTTCTGAATATCTAGGAAATTATGCTTTGAGGTAAAATTTGGATCACCTCAAAACATGATTTCCGGATATCAACAAAAGTTTCCTTGAGGTTTCGATAGAAACGTTTGTTCTTTTAGAAAATCTGTTAAGGAGGAATGATTATGAACCGAATGGTTAGGCATCGTACAGGTGATCGGGTGAGTGTTCATGACTCGGTTCAGGAAATGTACGAGCGCCTGCATAAAGACGGCATGAGCAATACCTTTGACCGGTTTGACCCTCAGGAGAAGATCAGGTGTGGTTTTTGTTCAGCGGGGGTCAGTTGCCAACTATGTACTAACGGTCCCTGCCGTATTTCCGACCAAGCAGGGGCTATGCTTGGGGTATGTGGCATTACCCCCGACGCGATGGCCATGCGGGATATGCTGCTCCGAAATGCCATGGGCGCGTCAACCTACGCCCATCATGCCTATGAAGCTTTCAGAACTTTAAAGTCCACCGTTGAAGGCAAGACACCGTTTAAAATTACTGACCGTGACAAGCTTTTCTGGTTTGCCGGACAATGTGGGGTAAGTACTAACGGTAGTCCCGAACAGGTAGCTTCGTGGTTGGCAGACTTCCTGATGTATGAACTACACCGTGGTTATGATGAGCCCAGTAAAATTATTGCTGCCTTCGCGCCCCCACCCAGGCAGAAAAAATGGCAGGATTTGGCCATTTATCCTGCGGGTACCTTACATGAAATTAAAGATGCTGTAGCCAGTTGCTTAACCAATGTGGATGGAGATTTCCTGTCCATGGCCAGAAAAGCATTACGTTTGGGAATTGCTACCATTTACGGAGCACAGATCGGGCTGGAAATGGTTCAGGATATTCTCTTTGGCACACCGATGCCCCATGAAGTGGAAGTTGATTTGGGGATCTTAGACCCTGCATACGTGAACATTGTCTTTAACGGTCATGAGCCATGGGTCGGTATGGCCACCTACCTGGCTGCCAAAAACCCGCAGGTCCAGCAGCGGGCGAGGGAAGCCGGCGCGAGAGGGCTGCGGGTTATCGGTTCCATTGAAACAGGGCAGGAAATGCTACAGCGTCTACCAATGGATGAGGTTTTTCGGGGCTTAACCGGCAACTGGTTAGCTATCGAGCCTGCTTTGGCAACGGGCGCCATTGATGTTTTTGCCATGGATGAAAACTGTTCACCACCTTACCTGAAACCTTATGAGGAAAAGTACGGTGTTACATTAGTCAGTGTCAATGACCTGGTGAGGATTCCCGGAGTAGATAAAAACTTCGATTACAAGCCGCCGGAAGCTGCACATATTGCCAATCAATTGATAGATCTGGCCATTGGCAATTTTAAGGCACGTAAAGGTAAAGTAACTCCCAAAGTGCCGCAAAAAATAACCAAGGCTATTTCCGGTTTTTCGACGGAAGCAGTTTTAAAGGCCCTCGGAGGTACTCCCGATCCGCTGGTCAGCGCCATTAAAGCGGGAAAAATTAAAGGTGTTGTGGCCTTGGTCAACTGTACCACATTGTCTACTGGTCCCCATGATTATATGACCGTAAATTTGGCCAAGGAATTAATTAAAAAAGACATCATGATTGTCAGTGGCGGGTGTGGTAATCATGGCCTGGAAGTAGCCGGGCTGTGTAACCTTGACGCCATTAATATGGCGGGCCCGGGATTACAGGAAATATGCCGGAGCCTGAATATTCCGCCGGTTCTGAGTTTCGGTACCTGTACAGATACCGGGAGGATTTCCATGTTGACGACGGCCTTGGCAAATCACCTTGGGGTTGATTCAGCAGATTTACCTATCGCAGTAACCGCCCCCCAGTATTTGGAACAAAAAGCTACCATTGACGGGATGTTCGCTTTAGCTTACGGGCTTTATACCCATTTGTCACCTACTCCTCCCGTAGCAGGAGGCCCCGAATTAGTCAAGCTTCTAACTGAGCAGTTGGAAGGATATACGGGCGGTAAGGTTGCATTGGGAGATGATCCGGTAGAAGCAGCAAAAGGTATTGAAAACCATATTCTCAAAAAGCGGGCTAAATTGGGATTAGATTAAATGATTGACAGAAATTAAGACCGGTAATGTCTGGTAGTTAATCTAAAACGGGCTTAACAGTTAACTGGAAGCAGACTTGAAGTCTAACAGCCAGGGAGTCCACCGGCGCACTACGGAAGAACCGGCGGTTTACCGCATTTTTATATGGCGGTGAAACTGCGCTGGCGGTAGTGGCAGCCGGTGGACTTTATGTTACACCATTAATTACCACCCATAATTTAAAAGGATTTTTTACGTCCTTGTCTAATAAAGGTTCATATTTATTGTTTTAACAAACTTAAACCAATCGGGTGGTAATATGGACGAAATTATGGCTAGAAAAAAGAAGTTTTTGGCCTGGTTTATGGAAAAAAATCAGCTCAAAAGACCTGATACATACCAAATTCTGCAACTGCTTTTCCATGAAGAACAGTTGCTGCGGATAAGTCATTTTGTGGATGATGTCAGGTATTTACCAAATGCCCTGATTATTTCGGCAGAAGGCGCACCTACGGTGTCTTTCCTATGCCGAATAAACGGCATTTATTACGAAAATGTGGCTGAAGTAACAGCGGTTTTAATTAACAACCCGCCGGAAGAACTATATATCAGACTTGCCTTTGACCGGGAATTAATATGTTGTCCCTGTATTGAACAGTTGGCCGAAGAGCCGGAGGTTGAGTTTTCCGAGAGGCTAAAAAAATTAGAGAGCGAACTAAACAGAATAGCATTTATGAAGGAAGAAAAAAGGTTGAAATTACAGGCTGAAATTGACGATGCTTTGGAAAAGAGGGATCGGGACAGGTTTTATTATTTATCTGATTTGTATAAAAAATTTTTTGGTTAAAAAGAGCACGGAAGATATTTTACCGTGCTCTTAAAATTTTTTGTTAATATGCTGCCACCATATTTTTCCTTGACTATACCATATATAGTGTTATATAATAAATATGCCCCAAGATATTGTATAGTGAATGATTCTTGGGGAATTAACATTGGTATTCTATACGGGACCATTATATTCCTGCGAAACACTATTCTGACAATTTGGTGGGATGGAAAATGCGGTGTCCTTTTTGTGGTTTTTCTGAAAGCAGGGTTTTAGACTCCAGGCCGGCAGACGACGGAAATGCCATCCGCAGGAGGCGGGAATGTGGCGAATGTAACCGTCGATTTACGACCTATGAAAAAGTGGATGAAATACCGCTGATTGTTGTAAAAAAAGACGGTAGGCGGGAGGTGTTCGACAGGGGGAAAATTCTCGGCGGTATAATCAAAGCCTGTGAAAAAAGACAGATTCCACTCACGGAGATGGAAAAAGTGGTAGAAGAAATCGAGAAAGAGTTGCGCAACAAGATGGAAATGGAGGTAGGTTCGGTGCAAATCGGCGAAATGGTAATGGAACGGCTGCGGAATTTGGACGAAGTAGCTTATGTCAGATTTGCCTCGGTATACCGCCAGTTTAAAGATGTAAACAATTTTATTCAGGAACTGGAGAAATTGTTGAAAAAGAATTAATGGTTAGCTTAAGGGGGCCTGTAGATGTTTACTTCTATTAAAAAGCGAGATGGAAGAGTAGTTGATTTTAATGAAACGAAAATTACTGATGCAATTTTTAAAGCAGCTCAGGCTGTGGGTGGCGAAGACCGGCAGATTGCAATGGAATTAACCCTGGAGGTATTAAAGTATTTAAAGCAAAAATATAACGGCCAACTTTTTTCTGTAGAAGATGTGCAAGATGCTGTAGAAAAAATATTGATCGAAAACGGGCATGCTAAGACGGCTAAAGCTTATATTTTGTATAGAGCTCACCGTACCAGAATACGGGAAGCAAGGTCGGAACTGATGGACGCTGTTCAGGAAATATTGCGTGAAACCAACAGGGAAAACGCCAACATTAGTAATTCCCCTTCAGCAAAAATGCTGCAAATTGCCAGTGCGGCCAGCAAAAACTTTTACTTGTCCAGGATGATTCCGGAAGAGCAGGCCCAGGCACATATTAACGGTGATATACACATACATGACTTGGATTTTTATGGTAAAACGCTTACATGCATACAGATTCCTCTCGGAAGGCTGCTGCGCGAAGGATTTAATAACGGACATGGCTATATCAGGCCGCCAAAAAGGCCTACTTCAGCAACAGCATTAGCTGCCATAATACTGCAAAGCTCTCAGAACGATATGCATGGCGGGCAGTCTTTTGCCTTTTTTGACCGCGATATAGCTCAATTTGTGAAAGACGCCTCTGACGACGAAGTATACCAGGCTATGGAAGCCTTTATATATAATCTGAATTCCATGCATTCCAGGGCCGGCGCTCAGGTTCCTTTTTCCAGTTTGAACATTGGTACTGATACATCGCCTGAAGCCCGGAAGGTGGTAAAAAACCTGCTTTTGGCTTATGAAAAAGGGTTGGGCCGGGGAGAAAACCCGATATTCCCCAATATTATTTTCAGAGTTAAAGAAGGAATTAACTTAAATGAAGGGGATCCCAATTACGACTTATTTAAACTGGCCATAAGGGTTGCCTCCCGCCGCTTAAATCCTACTTTCAGCTTTATGGATTCTTCTTTTAACAGCCCCTATGGCTGTGAGGTTTCTTACATGGGCTGCCGTACCAGGGTTATGTCCAATGTTAACGGTCCCGAGGTGACAGAAGGACGTGGTAATCTTTCATTTACCACTATTAACTTGCCCCGTATAGCTATTAAATCGGGCACCAACATTGACAAATTCTATCGTGAATTGGACCGTATCCTGGAATTATGCATAAATCAGTTGTACCACAGGTATCGGGTTCAGGCCAGGCTGAAAGTTAAAGACATGCCGTTTTTGATGGGACAACACCTTTATCTGGATTCTGAAAACCTGAAACCCTGTGACGAAATAGAACCGGCTATCAAACACGGGACTTTGTCCGTAGGTTTTATTGGCCTGGCTGAGACTTTAAAAGTACTAACCGGCAAAAATCATGGTGAATCTGCGGAAGCCCAGGAGATGGGGTTGCAGATTGTTGCCCATATGCGGGAAAAAATGGACGAGGCGACAGAACGCTTCCATTTAAATTATACTTTGCTGGCTACTCCGGCTGAAGGCCTGTCGGGCAGGTTTGTTCGCTTGGATCGTAAAGAATATGGAATAATTCCGGGAGTAACCGATAAAGAATACTACACTAACTCATTCCATGTACCTGTCGGTCAGGACATCAGTTGCTTCCAAAAGATAAGTATCGAAGGGCCGTACCATAAATACTGCAATGCCGGGCATATAAGTTATGTGGAATTTTCTGCCCCGCCGATTCACAACGTGGAGGCCGTAGAAGATATTTTAAGGCACATGAAAAACAGCGATATAGGTTATGCCGGTATAAATTTCCCCGTAGATTTCTGCATGAGCTGTAGTTATATAGGAGTGATTAATAAAGATGAGTGCCCCATGTGCGGTTCGATAGATATAAAAAGGGTCAGACGGATAACGGGTTATCTCAGCACCGTCGATAGGTTTAACGATGCCAAACGGGCCGAATTATACGACAGGGTGCCGCACAGGTTACTGGAAAGGGAATAGGACCTGACGGAAAGGGAAAAGGCTGCGCTTTTTGTGCAGCCTTTTTTGGGGGTCAGGGTTAATTACCATAGAACAACAGGATTAAAATGAGGAAAAGGATAAAAGCTGCTCTGGGGTTCCACCCTGCGCAACCGTCTACCATGACTATCCCTCCTTTGAGTTTTGATCAATTTCTAATTTTTGATGTTGTATATTATGCGGCGTACAAAAAAAGTGTGCACGTTGTACAACGGTCTTTTCCCTGTACAAATGTTTTAAGACAAAATAAAACTACCCGGTAAAAAGCCGGGCAGTTTTGTATCGGGCTTTTGGCACCAATGACTCTGAAAAAGTTTAAACCCTTGTGATTTATTTTCTTTTCAGGTAAGGGATTGTCCAAGCTATCCACCCGGCGGCAATAAAGGCTAATTTTACAGGTATCAGACGTCTGTCTGCCGGCATATCGAGCTCCCCGGACAATATATCAACGACAAAGGGGACAATAAAAATCAACAGGCTGGGCAGGAAGGACCTGTCCCTGGTTTTGCGTAACTGATAGAAAGAAGTTATTAGCCCTAAAATGATTGCCGTAGGTAAAACAAATTTTGTAAGCATAATTTTCCTCCGTTTGCGTGTTTCTTGCCGCCTTTTATTTATAATTGCACGTATATTTATTATATCTTAATGGATGGTAACAAGCAAAGAGGTGACAAATGGTTATGAAAATACGTCTGGCAGGATTGGCAAAGGAAAGTGTGGTCGATGGTCCGGGCCTGCGGTCGGTAGTCTTTGCCCAGGGCTGTCCGAGAAGATGTCCCGGTTGCCATAATCCCGACGCTCTGGATCCCGATGGAGGGAAAGAAGTTGATATTGATGAAATAGTATCCACGATAGTTAAAAACCCCTTGGTCAAAGGGGTAACATTCTCAGGGGGTGACCCCTTTTTACAGGCAGCCGGCTTTGCCGCACTGGCAGGTAAATTAAAAGACCGGGGGTTAAATATATTAACCTTTACCGGTTACACTTGGGAAGAATTGCTTGCATTATCGGAACGCGACAAAAATGTGAAAAAATTAATCGAGCTTTCAGATATCATTATTGACGGCCCCTTTATTGAGGCGGAAAAAGACTTGAACCTGGCTTTTCGTGGTTCACGAAACCAGCGCATTATTGACGTGAAGAAAAGCCTGGAGAGCGATAAAATAGTTGAAATGGAACTTAATTGACGTTGCAGTTCCGGTAAAACAGATTTACTTTGTACTTTAACCTCCTCCTACAGGCGGGAAAATGCCCACCCTGTCTCTATCTTTTAAAACTGTTGAGGCGGGCGAAGCGCTTCCGTTAACCAGGGTAACAAAGGCCGCTTTTTCCGGTATGCCAAGTTGCTTAAGCAGATCAGTGATGGTAGCGTTTTCGCCTGCATGGACAGTAAAAGGTTCGCCGCTTTTCGTACCCTCCACATATCTATGCAACCCTGCAAAGAGCCTGACTTCCAATTCCATAATACACTTCCTCCTTCAAAACTATCATTTTAGTCTTATTATAGCATGTTTCCGGCCTTTAAAGATATTATACTGTTTACTGACGGTGGTTAGTCGGAGAAAGTTTCAAAATGAAAAGAAGAACAAAAATTCAGACGAAACCCTTTTCCTCAGTTTAAATAGCTAATTCTTTATTTTTTGGCTGTAAGGTATTTGTTGGCTATTATGGGAATATTTAAGGTATCCTGTTCCCTGCCAAAAGAGGGTATAATTAACTTGTCCCTGTCAAGCCGAATCCATTTTAGGTACGGAGGAACCAGTTAAGGCTATTCCAGCCAGGGGTGAATCGCATAAGGTTCACTTATGTGTAGGGTTGTCCTTTCCACCCGAACCCGTCAGCTAACTCCGGAGGCGTTAAGAAAGGAGGAAATTTTATGAAACGGTCTGTTGCGTTGACTTTAGCAGTATTGTTGTTGGCGGTTACATTGGGAGGCTTTTTTGTATTCAAAGCTGAGGCAGCCGTGTCATATACGGTAAAGAAGGGTGATACCCTTTACTTGATAGGGCAACGCTTCGGCGTATCGGCTGCAGCTCTTAAAGCCAGTAACGGTTTAACCAGTAATACCGTTTACCCTGGCCAGAGGTTAAACATACCTGTTAGTTCGTCAGTTAGTTCCGGTAACCGCTATGTGGTGCAGAAAGGTGATACCCTGTATCTGATTGCCAAAAGATTTGGTACCACCGTTGAGGCGATTAAGTCTGCCAGCAATTACTGGAAGGATACCTTATATGTGGGACAAGTTTTAACAATTCCTCAGCGGTTCAGCCGTCCTACCGTTACCGTATCCAGGAGTGCATCACGTTCTGACCTGGACCTGCTGGCCAGAGTTGTTTATGCTGAAGCAAGGGGCGAACCTTACGAGGGGCAGGTGGCTATAGCTGCAGTTATTCTGAACAGGGTAAAAAGCCCAAACTTCCCCAATTCAATAGCCGGAGTTATTTATGAACCACTGGCTTTCAGTTGTGTGGCTGACGGGCAGATCAATTTGCGTCCGGACCAGACGGCCTATAAAGCGGCTCAGGATGCTTTGAGTGGTTGGGATCCAACGGGTGGGGCTCTTTATTACTGGAATCCTTCTACCGCAACAAGTAAATGGGTTTGGTCACGTATAATCACCAAAAAAATCGGTAACCATGTTTTTGCAAAATAATTTGAGCTCCAATACATAAGAGACCTGCAAGGGTCTCTTTTATTTTCTCTGGTAGGTTATGAGCACATACTTCTCAAAAGTGCATACTATATAATATGTAAAAGAAATAAAAGATGTGCCGAAGAAGTTGCTATTTTAGGCAAAATATTGGTAGTTAAAAATTAATTCGGGGGGTTGTTTTTTGCTCTGGGATTACTTAAACAACATATTTAAACCGCATAAAAACAATTCACCCGCATTTTCCAAAGCAAATGGCCTGGCCGAACTACGTGAAAGATTAACTGACTTGGAAAAGGAACAAAAGAAATTACGTAATGTCATAGAAAATAAGTGCTGGACCATAGAGAAGGTAATAATAGAACATATGCATACAGATAAGTTCGAAATAAACCTGGATGCAATTGATGTTAAAGAATTGAGCGGAGTGCTAAGCGTGGGACTAAATTACGGCGGCAAAGTGATTAAAATGGAATCTCAAGAGGGGGAAAGCCAAAAAAAGGCGCTGCATGAAAACAAGCAATCAGTTAAACAAGGGGAAAATAAAGAAGCGGAGCAAGTGCAGGGAATGGAGGTCAAAAAAAATTATATTCCAAAAGTGAGAATGAGCTACAGGGCTCAATAAAATTTATGACCGGTTGCCATGGCCAGTGATGACTACTGTAATGGTGAAACAATCGTTGCCTTGTTTCACCATTACAGTAGCTGGCCAGCGAGCGACAGTATTTTGCACAGGAAAAAGTTCACCAATTTTTAAATGGGTGAACTTTTTCCTTCTTACCTGTGTTACAGAAAATTTACTCTGATATCATGCGTGTCTTCCGAATTGAATTCCTTAGGCAATCTAATTTCCAGAGTGCCGGATTTATAGATGGCTTTAGCATCAAGATAATTTACCGGTGCCGGTAATTTCACAGTGTGCGATATTTTCCGCGGCGAGACAGGTTCGGCATCCTTGTGCAGTTTTATCCTGTCATGGTCAAGTTCAACAATATTTGCCGGTGGACTTGCTTCAATCCACAAAGTTACTCCGCTTAACTTAACCCTTATATCCGTCGTTTTTTCGAGACCCGGTATCGGTAATTTAACAATAACTTCGTCGGAAGTTTCGAATACTTCTGTTTTGGAGGAAAAAGATTGCTGTTTTCCTCCGGTAATTTGACGCCAAAAATTGGGTCCCAGTATATCGTTTATGTATTTTTCCAGCCATGGGAATTGTTTCATTTGTTCAAACCACATAGAAACACTAGGTATATTTCTTTCCTTTAATACATCAAAGGGATTAAAATTTTGACCATCAAAAGGATTAAAACTGTTCATAGGCAAATTACCCCTTTTTCACCTGACAATTTAGCGGTTTAACAGTCATGTCGAAGATATCCGGGTCACTCAGTAAATTGAGGCGGCTGCCAATCAAGTTGCCGTCTCCGTTAACCCGCCCAAAAGAATAATTGGTTTTAGACCGTGTTCGCCATCCCTGAAGGCTGCTTTCGCCGTAATTTAGTACGGCATTATTCTGAGCAACTGTTAAATGAGAGTTGCCTATATATATTTCCGTCTTCATTTTTGGCTCCTTTCTAATAATGGGTGTCCGTAAGATTCGCCTATAAACTCTTTGCTGAACATATCAACAGAATCTGGGTCTTCGACACTTGCTATAAGATCATGAAAAGCATTACAGTCTCCGGATAGCCTGCCGAAGCCGCTGTTCACCTTGCTATGGGTTCGCCAGTCATTAAAATAATTGCTGCCAATTGCTACAGCAGAACCGGTATCGACATCAGCTATTCGTAATGTATTGATATTAATTTGCAGGGAACCCACCATCATAGTTTATCACCTGCCTTTTATTTATTAAGTTATGTCTGAAATACTAAATTCGTGATTGGGTCTAAAGCACAATATAATTTTACCGGCATAGACTATAATTAGGTTCATTAATTTTAGGGAGGGAAAGACCTATGGCTGTAGCCATTATTACAGGTTTTAATCAAATAAACCAGTTGCGCAATAATGCTAACTTATCACAAGGTAAAGGCGTTTTTGATTCATGGACATATATGGCTAAAGCAAATATTAGTGTTGGACAGGTGGCCGGTAACCTGAACACATTCCCAACGGGGGTCAATCTGATCAATGATGTAGATTTGATTGATTCCGTTATTACCGATGCAGGGTTGAAATCTCCTGTAGGACCTTCAATCATTGAAGTTATCTAAAGACCCTTTGGCAGTTCTCTGTTAATATTTTACCGGACTGGAGGTTAGATGCTAGAGCATACAGATGTTACTTGCTGAAAAGGCCTAGTTGCCTAAGTTATAATGATATATGCTAAGGTTTTGTTATTGCCCCGCATCCCGAAAAAATTTTTGCGGAAAGGGGGAGTGAAAACTGAAAAGGTTGACCACTGTACTGGCGTTAGGTTTGGTAGTTATGGGTTATGGTGTCATGCCGCAGACCATAATGCCCCAAACCTTTGCCGCTGAGGCAGAAGCGATGGGTATTAATCATCCGGTGCCAGTGCACGAAAGTATAACACTATCTGATTCTGCGGACCAAGTTCAGTCAGCTTCGACCGGCGACCCTAAGCAGAAAGCTGCTGACGAGGCCAAGCAGGCACCAGATGAGAAAGCGCAGCCGGCGCCCGTCGTAGAAGCGAAGCCGGCCCCGGCCGAAGAGGTACAGCCAGCGCCCGCCGTAGAAGCGAAGCCGGCCCCGGCCGAAGAGGTACAGCCAGCGCCCGTCGTAGAAGCGAAGCCGGCCCCGGCCGAAGAGGTACAGCCAGCGCCCGCCGTAGAAGCGAAGCCGGCCCC